>NZ_CASGGV010000353.1:0-22177 GCF_949319125.1 Frankia sp. Hr75.2
CACCGGCCCGCCCGGACGTGGTGGGCGGGGCCGCGCCGGGGGCCTGCTCAGCTCGGGCGCGGGCGCAGGACGAAACCCATATAGCCGTAGTCGGCTCCGTGGGTCCGCCGGAGCGTGATCTCGGCCCGACACGAGTCCAGCGCGGCTCGGCCGGCCGCCGTCCCGAGACCGGTCCGCTCCGCCTGATCGAGGCGGGCGCTCAGCGGGTCGTAGTACTCCGCCCACCAGTCGCTGTCCGGCTGCTGGAATGTCGCCGCCACCTCGTAGCCCGCGGCGCGGGCCACGTCCGCCGTCGCCGCGACCGTCCGCAGCGGGTAGACCGCGTCCCAGAACGCCCTCGCCGGCGGCGCAGGATCATCGACCGTCCAGACCGGCTCGGACACCACGAGTACCCCGGCCGGAGCCAGTAACCGCCGCCACGCCCGCAGTGCGGCGGCGAAGCCCATGATGTACGCCGAGCCCTCTGCCCAGACGAGGTCGAAGGCGCCGTCGGGGCATGGCAGATCGGTCATCGACGCGAGTACGGGACGGATCCACCCGCCCAGCCCCGACGCCGCGGCCGAGTGTCGCAGCTCCGCCAGGAAGGGGTGGTGCAGGTCGACCGCGGTGACGTCCGCGCGGGCGACCCGCGCGAGCACCAGTGACGCGCGCCCCGGACCGCATCCGATGTCGAGGGCGCGGGGCCGGTCGGGCAGCAGGCCGGCCAGTTCCAGCAGCCGGCGTGTCGTTGCGTCCGACCCGGCGGACTGGCGCGGCAGTCCTTCGTGCAGCGCCCAGAACACCCGAGTGATCTCACGCGCGGTGTCCGTTCCGTCCGTTCCGTCTGACCGGCCCGCTTCGCCTCGCCCGGTCACCGCTGGCGCCCCTGCCGCTCGCGGCCGGTGTAGAGGCGCCGCTGTTCCCTGCGGATGGCCTTCCAACGCGCCCGCTCTTCCGCGGCCAGGCGGGCGTCCCCGCGTGACTGGATCCAGGCGTTCTCGCGCCGCAGTTTGCGGTAGCTCCGCAGCCGCCGCTCGGGCAACGAGCCGTCCTCGACCGCGGCGAGCACCGCGCAGCCGGGTTCCGTGTCGTGCGCGCAGTCCGCGTACCGGCAGGCCACGGCGAGATCGGCGATCTCCGTGAAGGTCGCGTCGAGCCCCTGCTCGGCATCCCACAGGCCCACGCCGCGGATCCCGGGCGTGTCGATCAGAATTCCGCCGGAGGACAGCGCGATCAGCTCCCGTCTGACGGTTGTGTGCCGCCCCTTCCCGTCTGCGGCGCGGACTCGCCCCACCGCCAGCCGCTCCTCGCCGAGCAGAGCGTTGACCAGCGTTGATTTGCCGACGCCGGAGGGCCCGACCAGCACCGCCGATCGGCCGGGCGGCGACGTCCCGGCGAGTGCGGCGCGCAGCGCGTCCATGCCGGTGCCGTCCAGCGCGCAGACGGTGAGGATGTCGGTTCCGGGCGCGGCGGCGGCCACCGCGTCGAGCGTGGACGGGCCGAGTCTTTCCGTGTCCTCGCGTGGCACCAGGTCGGCCTTGGTCAGGACGATCAGCGGCTGGGCGCCGCTCTCCCAGGCTAGTGCGAGCAGCCGTTCGAGCCGGGCGAGATCAGGCGCGGCCGAGAGCGCGGCGACGATCACCACGAGGTCGATGTTCGCCGCGAGCACCTGCCCGTCGGACCTGCGCGAGGCCGAGGAGCGGACGAGAGCGCTGCGTCGCGGCAGCAGCTCGGCGACCACCAGATGTGCTGCTCCGGTGCTCGGAATGGACGGCGTGGGCACGGAGGCTCCGACGGCCACCCAGTCGCCCGTGCACGGCGACAGATCCGACCCGGCGGGAAGTGCACGACCGATCTCGGCACTCACCGGGCCGTGCTCGGTGATCAGCTCGCAGCGTCCCCGGTCGCGCCGGAGGACCCGTGCGGGTGCCAACCCGGCGTCGCGGCGGGGCGCGAACCCCGCCTCGTCGCCGTCGGTCCAGCCATGACGGACCAGATCGGAACCGGTCGTGCCGGTCCTCCCCGGCGAGGGCGCCGTGGGAGTAGGGGGAGCCGCGGTGTCGGGCGGTGGCGGGTCGAAGGACGGGGATCGCCGGCCCGACTGGACCCGCGGAGAACGTGACAAGTGTTGAGAAGACAACGTCGAGACCCTTGGAACGGGGGCCCCACTGGACGCGCGCCACCCATGGCGTGCGAGGAGACCACGCGGCCGAAACCGGGTGGTGGGGTGGGCGACGTCAGTCGGTGGCCCGGTGGAGGCGGCGGAGCAGTGCGTCTTGGGCAAACACCGTCTGCGCGGCCATGGCCCACCTCCTGCGTGATCTCGGCGGCCCGGCGGCTCCGTTCCCAGGCCGACTCGGGCTGATCCGTTCGTGTCGGCGGGACGTTACACCGCCCGCGTGCGCGCCACCAACGAGTTTTCCGTCCGGCTCGCCGAACACGCCGTTCCCCCTGTCGCGCCGAGGGCGCCGTCCCGGCGGGCGGCCTCCCTGCGAGGTGTCCCGGCCCGTCCGGGTACGGCGCGGACGGCTCACATCGGCCCCGCAGCCACCAGGGTCAGGACGGGCGTACGCGCCTGTCGAGGAAGGCGAGGGTGCGCTGCCACGCGTCGGCCGCCGGCCCGGGGCGGTGTACGGCGGATCGGTCGTGGCTGTGGAAGGCGTGGCCGGCGCCCGGGTAGCTGACGAGTTCCGTCGGCTGCCCCGAACGGGCGGCGGCGGCCCGCAGGCCGGTGACGTCCGTGACGGGGATCATCGTGTCCTCCTCGCCGTAGAGACCCAGCCAGGGCCCGCGCAGCGACGGCGCGACCTCGAGCAGCGCCGGGACGCCCGGCCACGCCGGCGAGCTGACGGCTCCGCCGTAGAACGACACGGCCCCGGCCAGCGGCGTCCGCGTCGCGGTGAACAGCGCGACGGTGCCGCCCATGCAGAAGCCCACGATCGCGGTCTGCCCCGGCCCGAACCCGGCGTCGGCCAGGTGCCCCACGCAGTCGTCGACGTCGGCGGAGATCCCGGCGCCGGTCAGCGTCGCCATCTGCGGCAGCGCACCGGCCCACGAATCCGCCGGGTCGACCTCGGCGATGCCGTCCCGGTGGTAGAGGTGCGGCGTGATCGTCAGGTAGCCCGCCTCGGCGAGGTCGTCGCAGACGGACAGGAGGTAGGGGGTGATCCCGCGGGCGTCCTGGATCACGACGACGCCGCCCCGGGGCGGGTCGTCGGCGGCGGGCGCGATCACCGTCGCCGGGGTACGGCCGCGGGCGGACACGTCGGTCCGCAGGTGACGGGTTCGCTGCTCGTTCGTCTCGGCTGTCATGGCCGCCATCTTTCCCCCGGATTACCAGTCCCATCACCATCCGGGCCGAGCGCTCACGAGTCGGGTCACCTCCGGGTACCCGGGTACCCGGGTGCCCGGGTACCCGGGTACCGGGGGCGGTGGGTGGTCTGGGCCGGACACGCCGCCTGCGGCCCGCCACCGCGCCGTCGCACCGTGATCTGAGCGACGCTGCACGTCGCTCACCTTCGGTGTCTGAATGGCGACGGATCCCAGTGATCGTAGTGGAGGGCCGATGGATCTGACGGCGGAACACGGGCGCTGGCACCGCCTCCGAGCCGCGGCGGGCCGCGCCACCGGACCTGTGCGCCGCACGGCGGTGACGGTCGTCGGGATGTCCGTCCTGCTCGGCCTCGTCGTCTGTCTCTACGGCTCCACGGTCACCTCGGTGCGTCCCCGCGGGCTTCCCGTGGTCGTCGCCGGCCAGCCGCAGGGCGCGAAGGCCCTCACGGAGGCGGTCGAACGGATGTCGCCGGGCGCCCTGCGCATCGGTGTCGTCCCGGACGCCGCCGCCGCCGACCGGGTGCTGCGCGACCGGAAGGCTTACGCCGCGTTCGTCATCACCGACGACGGGCTCGCGCTGCGCCTCGCGTCCGCGGCGAGCCCCGCCGTGGCCGAGGCGCTGGTCCGCGGAATGTCGGTGACGTTTCCCGATCTGCGGATCCCCGTCGTCGACGTCGTCCCCAACGCCTCCGCCGATCATCAGGGTGGCGGGGTGTCCGCCGGCTACCTGCCGCTGGTGCTGATCGCGGCGGCGGCGGGCGTGCTGCTGGCGCGCGCCGCCCGGACGAGGCAGGCCCGTCTCGGTGGCCTCGTCGGCTTCATGGTGGCCGCCGGGGTGGCCGGCACCCTGGCCCTCGGTGGGGGTCTCGACGTGCTGCCCGACACGTTCGGGAGCAGCGTGGTCGTCCTGGCGATGGTCGCCGGGGCCGTGGTGGCACCCGTCCTTGGGCTGGGCGCGGTGGCCGGGGGGCGCGGGCTCGTCGCGGCTGTCGGCGTGACCGTGCTCGGCGCGGCCCTCTCCGGCGCGTCGTCGGCGCCGGAGATGCTGCCGACGCCGTGGGGCGGCCTGGGTCAGCTGCTGCCGCCCGGAGCGGGGGTGACCCTGCTGCGGTCCACCCTGTACTTCGGTGGCGCCGGTGGCGGGCGTGGGGCGGCCGTCCTGGCGATCTGGGCGGTCGCCGGGATCGTCCTGATCCTGCTCGGCCGGGAGCGCGCGGGCGGCGCCGGGACGATCGCGGCCGGGACGTCGGTTCCGAGCGAAGCCACCGCCGCGCCGGCGGCGGCCGCGGTCGCCGCCGGGCTGGTCGTGCGCCCCCGGGAGGCCACAGCTGAGACCAGCCCGAGCGTCTCCCCACGCGAAGGCGGGTTCCGAGCATAGGGTCGGTCTCGTGGATCGCCGCATCTTCGGGCTGGAGAACGAGTACGGCGTCACCTGCGTGTTCCGCGGGCAGCGAAGGCTGTCGCCGGACGAGGTGGCCCGTTACCTGTTCCGACGCGTCGTGTCCTGGGGCCGTAGCAGCAACGTGTTCCTCAAGAACGGCGCCCGGCTCTACCTGGACGTCGGCAGCCACCCGGAGTACGCCACCCCCGAGTGCGACTCCGTGCCCGATCTGGTGACGCACGACAAGGCGGGCGAGCGGATCCTCGAGGGCCTGCTCGTCGAGGCGGAGCGCCGGCTGCGCGAAGAGGGCATCGCCGGGGACATCCACCTGTTCAAGAACAACACCGACTCGGCGGGGAACAGCTACGGCTGCCACGAGAACTACCTCGTGGGGCGGCACGGCGAGTTCAGCCGCCTGGCGGACGTGCTGGTCCCGTTCCTGGTCAGCCGGCAGATCCTGTGCGGCGCGGGCAAGGTCCTGCAGACCCCGCGCGGGGCGGTGTACTGCATCTCCCAGCGCGCCGAGCACATCTGGGAGTCGGTGTCGTCGGCGACGACCCGCTCGCGTCCGATCATCAACACCCGCGACGAGCCGCACGCGGACGCCGAGCGCTTCCGTCGGCTGCACGTCATCGTCGGTGACTCGAACATGAGCGAGACGACGATGCTGCTCAAGCTGGGCTCCACCGACCTGGTGCTCCGCATGATCGAGGCGGGGGTCGTCCTGCGCGACATGTCGCTGGAGAACCCGATCCGGGCGATCCGCGAGGTGTCCCACGACATGACCTGCCAGCGTCGGATCAAGCTGGCGAACGGCCGTGAGGTGAGCGCGCTGGACATCCAGCGCGAGTACTACTCGAAGGCGGTCGAGTTCGTCGAGCGGCGCGGCGGGGACGCCGTGGCGAAGCGGGTGCTCGACCTGTGGGGCCGCACCCTGCTCGCGATCGAGACCGAGGACCTGGAGCTGGTCGCCCGGGAGATCGACTGGGTCACCAAGTTCGTCCTCATCGACCGCTTCCGGCTCAAGCACGGGCTGTCGCTGGCGTCGCCGCGGGTGGCCGAGCTCGACCTGAAGTACCACGACATCCACCGTGACCGCGGGCTCTACTACCGGATGGAGCGGGCGGGTCTGGTCGAGCGGGTCACCCGCGACCTCGACATCTTCGAGGCGAAGTCGGTGCCGCCGCAGACCACCCGGGCCCGGCTGCGCGGGGAGTTCATCAAGCGGGCGCAGGAGAAGCGGCGCGACTTCACCGTCGACTGGGTGCACCTCAAGCTCAACGACCAGGCCCAGCGCACGGTGCTGTGCAAGGACCCGTTCCGGTCGGTGGACGACCGCGTCGACAAGCTGATCGCGAGCATGTAGGCCGCGCCGGCCCGGCCGGCCGGTGTCGTGCCGAAGAACGGAGGCTTGTCCTCTACAGTCTGACTCCACAGGTTCAGGCAGCTCGAGCGCGTGGCGCCGGCCGGCGGCCCCGCGTGCCGCGGCGGCGGTGCCGCGCAGTATCCAGAGGATCTTTGCTTCCGTGATCTCTTCGCTTCGTGGTGTCATCGCCCGCCGCCGTTACCGGCTGGCCGCCCTCGCCCTCCCCGCCGTCCTGCTGGTGCCGCTCGCCGCGTGCAGCTCGTCGGACACGCCCGACGGGACGGCCGCCGCGCCGGTCCCGTCCGCCGCGCAGGACGCCGGTGCGCGGGCGGGCGGCCCGCCGGCCGTCGAGAACGCCGTGGACCTCACCCAGAAGCCCGTAGCCGCGGCGGGCAGGGGCCTGGCCCCGACCGACCTGGTCACCCAGGATCTGGTGACCGGTGAGGGCGCGGCGGCCAGCGCGACGAGCACCGTCCAGATCCAGTACGTCGGCACCATCTGGAAGACCGGCAAGGAGTTCGACTCGAGCTGGGAGCGGGGCGCCCCGGACACCTTCTCCCTGCTCCGGACGGTCCCCGGCTTCGGTCAGGGCATCGACGGGATGAAGGCGGGCGGCCGCCGGCTGATCGTGATCCCGCCGGAGCTCGGCTACGGGCCGATGGGCGGCCAGCCGCCGATAATCATGGCTGATGACTCGCTGGTGTTCATCGTCGACCTGCTCGAGGTCGTGCCGGCCGGCGCCGAAGAGGGCACGTCGCAGGGCACGGCCGATCCGGGGGCCGGGTCTCTCTGACGCGTCGCGTCGCCGCCCCGGCCGGGTAGGTCCTGGCCGGGGCCACGACGGTCCTCGCCGCCCCGCGGCGGCGGCGGGGCGGTTACCACGTTGACGTCGAGTGCGGCTAGCCTCATCCGATGTGTCCCGCCGACGGCTGGAGCGCCTGCTCAACCTGACGATGTGCCTGATGGCGACATCGCGGTTCCTCACCGTGTCCCAGATCGGGGAGATGGTGGAGGGGTACGACCCGGGGGAGTCGGAGGAGGCGCAGGAGGCCTACCGGCGCATGTTCGAGCGTGACAAGCAGTACCTGCGCGAGCTCGGTATCCCGGTCGAGACCGGCCAGGATTCAGCGTTCAGCGACGAGCTCGGCTACCGCATCCGCCGCGGCGACTACGCACTCGGGGAGATCTCCCTCGACCCGGACGAGTTCGCGGCGCTCGCGCTGGCCGCCTCGCTGTGGTCGAGCGCGACCCTCGCCGCCCCGGCCGCGAGCGCGCTGCGCAAACTGGCAGCCGCCGGTGCCCCGGTGCGCCCCGCCGGGCTGGGCGGGGCCGATCTCCTGGCGGGACCCTCCTCGGCGCTTGGGCCCGGCGGGTTCGAGGGCTTCGAGCCGCGGGTCGACACGGCCGAGCCGGCCTTCGAGGCGGCGCTCGCCGCCGTCCAGGCCGGCCGGGTGGTGCGCTTCCCCTACCGCCGTCCCGGGCAGACCGAGGACACCGAGCGGCACGTGCAGCCGTGGGGGGTGCTGTCCTGGCGGGGCCGCTGGTACCTGGTCGGGCACGACCTGCGGCGGGCCGCGCCACGGGTGTTCCGGCTCTCCAGGGTGACCGGCGGAGTGCGTGCGGTCGGCCCGCCCGGCGCGTTCACGGTCCCCCCCGATGTGGACCTGCGGGCGATGATCTCCTCGACGGAGCCGCCCGAGCACACCCGCAGCGCGTTGCTGCGGGTCCGGCGCGGGTGCGGGCACGCGCTGCGCCGCCGGGCCCGCCCGGCGGAGGCGCCGGGTCCTGACCTGCCCATGAGTCCGGTGCCGGACGCCGACCTGCTGAACGTCGACTTCTCCGACGTGGAGCGGTTCGCCCACTGGATCGTCGGCTACGGGCCTGACGTGACCGTCCTCGGTCCCGCGGACCTGCGCGCCGAGGTCATCCGCCGGCTGCGGGCCACCCTGGAAGCCACGGCGCCCGAACGCGGCACCCGGCTCGCCGGAGCCACGTCCACCGACGGTGCTCCCGGTAGCGACGGTGCTCCCGGTAGCGATGTGCCGGGCGGCGAGCACGGCGGGCGGGCCGGATGGCTGGCGAGGACCGGGCCGCGGTGAGCGGCTCCACCGACCGTTTCAGCAGGCTGCTGGCCCTTGTGCCCTGGCTGCGGGCTCATCCCGGCGTGTCACTCGAGGCCGCGGCCGCGGAGTTCGACGTCACGGTGCGCCAGCTGCGCGACGACCTCGACCTGCTGTTCGTCTGCGGGCTGCCCGGCGGCGCGCCCGGCGACCTCATCGACGTCAGCTACTCCGGCGACCAGGTCACCGTCGTTGACCCCCAGACGCTCGACCGCCCGCTGCGGCTGTCGGCGGACGAGGCCACCGCGCTGCTCGTCGCCGCCCGGGCGCTCACCGACGTCCCCGGCCTGGTCGGGCGCGAGGCGCTCGACCAGGCACTGCGCAAGGTCGAGGACGCCGTCGGCAACGAGCCGGCCGGGCATGTGCGCGTCGCGCTCGACACCCACGACGAGGTGCTCGCCATCCTGCAGGGGGCGATCAGGGACCGTCGGCGCGTCCGGTTGCGTTACCTGGTGTGGTCGCGGGACGAGATGACGGTGCGCGACGTCGACCCGATGCGGGTGCTCGTCCGGGACGGGCACTGGTACCTCGAGGGATGGTGCCACCGGGCGTCGGCGGTGCGGCTGTTCCGGCTCGACCGCATCGACGGTCGCGGTGGGGCCGTCGTCCTGGACGTCGTCGCGCAGCCGCCGCCGACCGCGACGCCGCGCGACACCGCGGACGGCGTGTACCGGCCGGGGCCGGACGACATCCCGGTGCGCCTCGACCTGGAGCCGCAGGCCCGCTGGGTCGTCGACTACTACCCCGTCTCCGACGTGTGTGAGCTGCCCGACGGGGGAGTGTCGGTGCTGCTGCGGGTCTCCGAGCCGTCGTGGCTGAACCGGCTGGTCCTGGGCCTGGGTGCGCAGGTGCGGCGGGTCGAGCCGGCCTCGGTGGCCGCGCGGGTCCACGAGCTGGCCGATCGTGCCCTCGCCGCCTACGCCGAGGAGCCCATAGGGTGACCGGTGTGCTGCTGCTGTTCGCTCACCTCGTGCTCACCGTCGGTTCGCTCGGCGTGCTCGTGCTGTGCGCGCTGGGCCTGTGGGGCAAGGTCCGCGCGACGAAGAACGCCGCGATGGACCTCAAGGACCACGCGGCCGAGCTGGCCACGAAGGCCGCGGAGCTGGCGGGGCGGCTGGAGTCGACCGAGGTCTCCAGCCGGCTCGCGAGCCGGGCCGGCTGACCTGCTGCGCGGTGGGAGCGCCTTCGGGCCGGACGTGAACCGGACGACAGTCACCATCCGATGTGGTGAGATAGCCGATCATCTCCACGTTGCGTACACGTCACCTGTGGGATACCCGGTTACGGTCTATCCCCTCCTAGGCTGACCGACGTAGCATCGATCGCGCACCGGTCTCCCGACCGGACCGGCAATCGGAGGACGCCTGCCATGCCAAACCTGGGCACGACCGAGATCATCATCATCGCGCTGGTTGTTCTGGTGCTCTTCGGCTCGAAGAAACTGCCAGACGCGGCGCGTTCCTTCGGCCGGTCGCTGCGCATCTTCAAGGCGGAGACGAAGGGCCTGCGCGACGACGACACGAGCGCCGCTCCGGCCGCCCCGGCTCCGGCCGCGCAGCCCGTCGCCCCGCTTCCGATCGAGAGCCGCCCGGCCGCTCCGGCCGCGACCAGTCCGTCGGTCAACGGCGTGGCGCCGGTCGACGCCGAGCGCCGCTGACCGTCCCAACACGGCCCGGGCAGTTGCCCCAGGCCGGCTGACCTGCGGCGGATCGTTCCCACCGCGGGTCGACAGGCCTTCCGCGGGCGGGTCACGTCCATCGCTGACGGCGGTCAGGTGCTCGGGCGCGGCGCGCGCCCGACCGCTGTCGGGGTCGGCTGCGTTCCCGTCCCGAGTACCCGGCGGGGGCACGGCCATGATTGTGGGCCGTTCGCCCACCGCCTGTATTCGTCGTCCCGTCAAGTCGATCGTCCCGATCGAGTGCCGTCCACATCGAGCAGGAGCCTCAGCCCGTGCCACGGTTGCCCAACCCGCGCAGGCTCGCCACGTCTGTGCACCATCGGCGCACACGCACGGTCGAGGACAGTCGGATGCCCCTCACCGAGCACCTGCGCGAGCTGCGGAACCGGCTGGCCAAGGCGCTGATCGCCTTCGCCGTCGCCACGATCGTCTGCTTCATCGTCGAGCCGGATATTTTCCAGTGGCTGATCGATCCGTACTGCGCCCTACCCGCGGACAAGCGCGGTGACTTCAGCGGCGGCGACGGTTCGTGCCGGCTCTACTTCTTCGGCATTCTCGACGCCTTCACGATCCGGCTGAAGATTTCGATGATCTCCGGGGCGGTGTTCTCGGCACCGGTCTGGCTCTACCAGCTCTGGTCCTTCATCACCCCCGGCCTGCACCGCCACGAGCGCCGGTGGTCGCTGACGTTCGTCTGCTCGTCGCTGGTGCTCTTCGCCGCCGGTGGCTTCTTCGCCTACGTCACGCTCGAGACCGGCCTGAACTTCCTGCTCGGCTTCGGCGGCGACGGCCTCGTCAGCATCCTCGACGGCAGCAAGTACCTCAGCTACGTCATCGCGATGCTGCTCGTGTTCGGGCTGTCGTTCGAGGTGCCGCTGCTGGTCACGATGCTGAACCTCGCCGGTCTCGTCACCACGGCGAAGCTGCGGTCCTGGCGGCGGGCCGAGATCTTCCTCGTGTTCGTGTTCGCGGCGGTGGTGACGCCCAGCCAGGACCCGTTCACCATGCTCGCGCTGGGCCTGCCGATGGTCATCCTCTACGAGGTGGCGCTGATCATCGGTTGGCTCAACGACCGGCGCAAGGCCCGCCGGGGGGACACGTCCCCCTACGCCGGCCTGGGCGACGACGAGACCTCCTCCCTCGACTTCGACGAGTCCGCGGGCGAGCGGGTCCCCCCGGCGCCGCGTACCGCCGACCCGCGGGCCACCGCGCAGGGCGACGCGGTCGCGGCCGGAGCCTCCGGCGCCGCGACGGCCGACGGCTCCCACGGCGACATCACCTGACCGGCACAACCCGGGTCCTGCGCTGCTCCCGGGCAGCGTAGGGTGAGCTTCGTGTCCTCCGCGCCCGG
The DNA here is from genome assembly GCF_949319125.1 of Frankia sp. Hr75.2. Classification (NCBI taxonomy): domain Bacteria; kingdom Bacillati; phylum Actinomycetota; class Actinomycetes; order Frankiales; family Frankiaceae; genus Frankia; species Frankia sp. Hr75.2. The sequence goes on from NZ_CASGGV010000353.1 coordinate 11,209, forward strand.
AGCCGTCGAGGAGTTCGCGGCCCGGTACCCGTTCGGGCTCGACCCGTTCCAGTCCGAGGCGGTCGCGGCGCTCGCGCAGGGCGAGGGTGTCCTCGTCGCCGCCCCGACGGGCGCCGGCAAGACCGTCGTGGGTGAGTTCGCCGCCCACCTGGCGCTCGCGACCGGCACACGCTGCTTCTACACCACCCCGATCAAGGCCCTGTCCAACCAGAAGTACGCCGACCTGGTCGCCCGGTACGGCGCGGCCTCGATCGGCCTGCTGACCGGCGACACCTCGCGCAACGGGGACGCTCCGGTGGTCGTGATGACCACCGAGGTCCTGCGCAACATGCTCTACACCGAGGCCGCGGGCAGTGCCCGGCTGGACTCCCTCGGCTACGTCGTGATGGACGAGGTCCACTACCTCGCCGATCGCCAGCGCGGAGCCGTCTGGGAAGAGGTGATCATTCACCTGCCCCAGCACGTGCGGCTCGTCTCGCTGTCGGCGACGGTCAGCAACGCGGAGGAGTTCGCCGAGTGGCTGGTCACCGTCCGCGGGCACACTCGGGTGATCGTCAGTGAGCACCGCCCGGTGCCGCTGTTCCAGCACCTCCTCGCGGACCGGACGCTGCACGACCTGTTCGTCGACCAGCCGTCCGGGCTGGATCCGGGCGTTCCGGCGTTCTCGCGTCGCGGCCCGGGGCCGAACGGGCGGGGCACCGCCCCAGGGTCCGTCGGGGGCGCCACCCCGGGCAGTCGGCCCGGCGCCCGTGCCGCTGAAGCCCGTGCCGCTGAAGCCCGTGCCGGTGATATCGCCGGTGCCGGTGCGGCGGCCGGGGGGCGCGCGGTCAACCCGGACCTGCTCCGGCTCGCCCGGGAGGAGTCCCGCGCGGTGTACGAGCGTGGCCGCGGGCCCCGGTCGTCGCGGCCGGGCCGGCCCGGCGACGGGAACGGGGCCGGGAACGGGCGGCGCCGCTCCGGGCCGCCGAACCGGCCCGACGTCATCGTCCGGCTGGACCGTGCCGGCCTGCTGCCCGCGATCCTGTTCGTCTTCAGCCGGGTCGGCTGCGACGCCGCGGTGACGTCCTGCATCCAGGCGGGTCTGCGGCTGACGTCCCCCGACGAGCAGCGCGAGATCCGGGAGCACGTGCGGGCCCGCACGGCCGGGGTGCCCCAGGCCGACCTCGCCGTCCTGGGCTACTGGCAGTGGCTCGAAGGGCTGGAGCGGGGTATCGCCGCGCACCACGCGGGCATGCTCCCCACCTTCAAGGAGGTGGTGGAGGAGCTGTTCGTGCGTGGGCTCGTCCGCGCGGTGTTCGCCACCGAGACCCTGGCGCTCGGGATCAACATGCCCGCGCGCACCGTCGTCCTGGAACGGCTCACCAAGTTCAACGGCCAGACCCGTGCGGACATCACGCCCGGCGAGTACACGCAGCTCACCGGGCGGGCCGGGCGGCGCGGGATCGACGTCGAGGGCCACGCCGTCGTGCTGTGGCAGCCCGGGCTGGACCCGCTCGCCCTCGCCGGCCTGGCCTCGACCCGGACCTATCCGCTGAAGTCGTCGTTCCGACCGTCCTACAACATGGCGGTCAACCTCGTCGGCCGCCTCGGCGCCGAGCGTGCGCGCACCGTCCTGGAGTCGTCGTTCGCCCAGTTCCAGGCGGACAAGGCCGTCGTCGGCATCGCCCGCGCGGTGCGCCGCAACCAGACGGCGATCGAGGAGCTGACCGCCGCCCTCGAATGCGACCGCGGCTCGGTCACCGAGTACGACGGGCTGCGCCGCCAGATCCGGGAGCGCGAGGCCGATCTGTCCCGCGCGGGGACGGTGCGCCGCCAGTCCGAGGTCGCCGCGGCGCTGGCGAAGCTGCGCAGCGGTGACGTGGTGCGCGTGCCGGCCGGGCGGCGCGGCGGGCTTGCCGTGGTGCTCGACGCCGGTGTCGACGAGGGCTCGGCGGAAGGGCCGCGCCCCGTCGTCCTCACCGAGGACCGCCAGGTCCGGCGCCTGTCCATGATTGATTTTCCGGTGGCCGTCGAGCCGCTGGCCCGGGTCCGTATCCCGAAGTCGTTCAACCCCCGCTCGCCGCAGGCGCGCCGCGACCTGGCCTCGTCGCTGCGCAACATCCGGCTGCCGGAGGAGCCCGGCCGCCGCGAGCGGGCGCGTTCGCTGGCCGCGGACGACGCCGAGCTGGCCCGGCTGCGCCGCGCGATGCGGGCCCATCCCGTCCACGACTGCCCGGAGCGGGAGGCGCACCTGCGCTCGGCGGAACGCATCGACCGCCTGCGCCGCGAGACAGCCGGGCTCGAGCGCAAGGTCGAGGGGCGGACGAACACGGTGGCCCGGACCTTCGACCGGGTCCGCGACACGCTCGCCGAGCTCGGCTACCTGGCCGTCGGCGGCGACTCCGTCACTGACGCGGGCGCGATGCTGGCGCGCATCTACACCGAGCAGGATCTGCAGGTCGCGGAATGCCTGCGCACGGGAGTGTGGGAGGGTCTGACCCCACCCGCGCTTGCCGCCGCGGTCTCGACGCTGGTCTTCGAGCCACGCGGTGACGACGTCGCCGCGCCGACGATCCCCGGTGGGGGCGCGCTGCGCGACGCGCTCGCGGACATGGCGGGTGTCTACACCCGGCTGGGCGCCGCGGAGGACCATCACCGGCTCGGGTTCCTGCGTCCGCCCGACCTCGGCTTCGTGGCGGCCGCGCACGGCTGGGCCTGCGGGCGCGGGCTGGAGAAGGTCCTCGAGGACGCCGGCGCGGACCTGACGGCCGGGGACTTCGTCCGCTGGATGCGCCAGCTCATCGACCTGCTGGACCAGATCGCGCAGGTCGCCCCGGTCTACGCGGCGAAGACGGCCGCCAGGCCGTCCCCGGACGGGCACATCCCGGACTCGGACGGAAACACCCCGCAGGCGCACCCCGGCACCGACGGGATCCTCGGCGTCGGCCGGGCCGCCCGGGCGGCGATAGACGCGATCCGCCGCGGCGTGGTCGCCTACTCGATGTCCGTGTGAGACCGGCACGACCTGCCGGGCGATGGGCGGGGATGTGACAGGCGAAACTCGCTGTTGACGGTTCCTTAAGGAACCTCGTAGCCTGTCGAAGCTAGTCGTGATGTTGACAGGAAGCCGGTGAGATACCGGCACGGCCGCGCCACTGTGACCGCTGGAGCATTCCGTTTCCAGTCCGGAAGTCAGACCCGTTTCATCACGAATCCACCAGCCGGACGCGTGATCCCTGGGAGGTCTTCGCATGCCCGACTCCGCTTCTTCTTCGCCCGCCGCCACGCCGCTCGCCGGCGGTACCGCTCGTCCCCTGCCGTTGCCTCTTCCGCTGCGCGACATCGTCCCGTGGGCGGTGCTCGCCGGCGCGCTGATGCTGCTGGGCATCTACTTCGTCGGTTCCGAGGAGGGGGCGTTCTCCCTCATCGGCGGAACCTGGATGCACGAGTTCGTGCACGACGGCCGGCACCTGCTGGGCTTCCCCTGCCACTGACCGCCTGTCCCGGAGGATTCTCTCCGGCCTACGGCGGAGGCCGTTCCACATGATGCGCAGGCTGCTTGTCTTTGGCATGCTCGCAGGTTTCTTCGCCGGTCTGCTGGCTTTCGGGTTCGCGTCGATCACCGGCGAGCCCCAGGTGGACGCCTCGATCGCCATCGAGGAGGCGTCGGCGCCCCCGCCGGCTCCCGGTGAGCACGCCGAGGAGGAGGTCGTCTCCCGGAGCACCCAGAAGGGTCTGGGTCTCGCGGTCGCGACCGGGGTGTACGGCATCGCGATCGGTGGGCTGTTCGCGATCGCGTGCGCGGTCGCCTACGGCCGCATCGGCACCGGCGGGATGCGGCCCACCGCCGCGGTGGTCGCGGTGACCGGCTTCGTCGCGGTGGCCGTGGTGCCGTTCCTGAAGTACCCGGCGAACCCACCGGCGGTCGGCAACCCGGACACGATCGACCGCCGGACCGGCCTCTACGTCGTCATGGTCCTGGTGGCGGTGCTCGCCGCGCTCATCGCGGCCCAGGTCGGGCGCCTGGTGTCGGCCCGTCTCGGCACCTGGAACGCCGCTCTCGCGGCGGCGGCGGTGTTCGCCGTGCTGGTGACCGTGGCCGCGGTCGTCATGCCGGTGATCAACGAGGTGCCGGCGTCCTTCCCGGCCGAGCTGCTGTGGCGGTTCCGGCTGGCCTCGCTGGGCACCCAGGCGGTGCTGTGGGCGACGCTCGGACTGGTGTTCGGGCCCCTCGCCCACCGGGTGCTGAGCCCGGCGCCGGCGCCGGCGCGCCAGGCCGGCACCGTCGCCCGCGCGGACGAGACCCGCGCCTCCAGCCAGGCCACGGCGCCGTCGGCCGGGTGAGCCGCGCCCGCATGGTGGGGCTCGTCCTCGGCGCGGCCCTCGACGCGGTGCTCGCCGACCCTGCCCGTGGCCATCCCGTGGCCGGTTTCGGGCGGGTCGCCGGCGGCCTCGAGCGGGCCGTCCACCGTGACAGCCGGCTGGTCGGCGCGGCGTACGCCACGGTCCTCGTCGCCGGCACGGGCGCCGCGGCCGCCGGCGCGGAACGGGCGCTGGCCGGCCGGCGCCCGGGACGGCGGGCGGCGCTGGCCCGCGCGGGCCTGACCGCCGCCACGACCTGGACGGTGCTCGGCGGCACCTCGCTGCGGCGCCAGGGCCGGGCCCTCGGCGGCGAGCTGGAACGCCGCGACCTGCGCGCGGCCCGGAGGCGGCTGCCGTCGCTGTGCGGGCGGGACCCGTCGGCCCTCGACGCCGGCGGGCTCGCGCGCGCCGGGGTGGAGTCGGTGGCGGAGAACACCTCGGACGCCGTCGTCGCCCCGCTGCTGTGGGGGGCCGTCGCCGGGCTGCCCGGGCTGGTGGCCTACCGCGCGGCGAACACCCTCGACGCGATGGTCGGCTATCGCGACGCCCGGCACGGCCGGTTCGGCTGGGCCGCGGCCCGGACCGACGACGCGGCGAACCTGCTGCCGGCCCGGATGTGCGCGCTGCTCACCTGCGCCTGCGCCCCGGTCGTCGGCGGTTCCCCGGCGGAGGCGTTCCGGGTGATGCGCCGCGACGGCCGATCGCATCCGAGCCCGAACGCGGGCGTGGTCGAGGCCGCGTTCGCCGGTGCGCTCGGCCTGCGTCTCGGTGGTGAGCTGCGGTATCCGCACGGGGTCGAGCACCGTCCCGAGCTGGGGTCCGGGCGTCCGGCCGAAGCCGGCGACCTGGCGGCGGCGGCCCGTCTTTCCGGCGCGGTCAGCGCGGCCTCGGTCGTGGTGTGCGCCGGCGCGGTCGCCGCCCTCGACACGTTGCGGGCGCGCCGGGCGGGCTCCCGCGGCCCGCGGGAGGCGGGATGACGCGCCCGGCCGCGGGCGGGGCACTGCTGGTGGCGGGAACCGCCTCGGACGCGGGCAAGAGCGTCCTGACCGCCGGCCTGTGCCGCTGGCTGGCCCGCGAAGGGGTGCGCGTCGCGCCGTTCAAGGCCCAGAACATGGCGCTGAACTCGGTGGTCACCGCCGACGGCGCCGAGATCGGGCGGGCGCAGGCGATGCAGGCCGCCGCGGCCGGGGTGGAGCCCGAAGCCGCCATGAACCCGGTGCTGCTCAAACCGGGATCGGACCGGCACAGCCAGCTTGTCGTGCTCGGCCGTCCCGTCGCCGAGGTCGACGCGCTCGGGTACCGGCCGCACAAGGAGCGCCTGCTGGGCATCGTCCTGGACTGTCTCGCCGACCTGCGCGGCCGCTTCGACGCGGTGATCTGCGAGGGCGCCGGGTCACCGGCCGAGATCAACCTGCGCGCGACCGACATCGCCAACATGGGCCTGGCCCGGGCGGCGAACCTGCCCGTCCTCGTGGTCGGCGACATCGACCGGGGTGGCGTGTTCGCCGCGCTGTTCGGCACGCTCGCCCTGCTCGACCGGGCCGACCAGGCCCACATCGCCGGCTGGGTGATCAACCGGTTCCGGGGCGACGCGCGGCTGCTCGAACCCGGGCTGCGCCAGCTCGAGGGCCTCACCGGACGTCCCGTCCTCGGCGTGCTGCCGTGGCTGCCCGGCCTGTGGCTGGACGTCGAGGACTCCCTGGACCTGCGCTCCCACCCCGACCCCGAGGCGGACGGGTCGGGCGCGGCCGACACCGGCCCGGACCGGCTGCGCGTCGCCGTCGTCCGCTTCCCCCGGCTGTCCAACATCACCGACCTGGACGCCCTGCGCGCCGAGCCGGGGGTCTCCGTGCGGCTCGCCACCACCCCCGACGAGATCGCCGACGTCGACCTGGTCGTGCTGCCCGGGACCCGTGCCACCGTCTCCGACCTGGCGTGGCTGCGCCGCAGCGGCCTGGCCGGCGCCCTCGCCGCGCGCGCCGCCGCCGGCCTGCCGATCCTCGGCATCTGCGGCGGATACCAGATGCTCGGGGTGCGCATCGAGGACGAGATCGAGTCGGGTGCCGGCGAGGTGCCGGGGCTCGGCCTGCTGCCGCTGGTCACCCGCTTCGCCGCCGACAAGGTCCTCGGCCGCCGCCACGGCGTCAGCGCCGACGGGCATCCGGTGACCGGCTACGAGATCCGCCACGGCCGGCCCACGGTCGACGACGCCCTGCCCGGCACGGGCGGCGCCGCGGAGCCGTTCGCGGTGGACGGGGTGCACCGCGGCGGCGTGTCCGGCACGAGCTGGCACGGCCTGCTGGAGAACGACGAGTTCCGGCGGGCGTTCCTCACCGGGGTGGCGGCGGCCGCCGGCCGTTCGTTCCACCCCGCCGTCACCTGCTTCGCCGACGTCCGGGCGCGCCGCCTGGACGCCCTCGGCGACCTGGTCGCCGACCATCTCGACATCGCCACGGTGCGCGCGCTGCTCGACCGCGGCGCGCCCGCCGGCCTGCCCTTCGTCCCCCCGGGAGCACCCTGAATGCCGAACACACCGCCGGGCGGCGTCCCGGCCGAGCCGGTGCCGGCCGCTGACCCGGTGCTGGCCCTGGTGTCCACCGCCGACACCGAGCTGCTCGCCGCGCGGGCCAGCGGCGTGCCCTGGCGGGTCGCCAACCCGGCCCGGCTCGACGCGGCGGAGGTGCCGGCGTTCCTCGCCGGGGCCGACGTGGTGGTGGTGCGCCTGCTCGGCGGCGAACGGGCCTGGCCCGAGGGCCTCGCCGCGACGGTGGCGAGCGGGCTGCCGGTCGTCGCCCTCGGCGGCGAGTCGACACCGGACGCGGCGCTGATGGCACGCGGCACCGTTCCGGCCGGCGTCGCCACCGAGGCGCTGGCCTACCTCTCCGAAGGCGGCGTCGGGAACCTCGCCGAGCTCTACCGCTTCCTCTCCGACACGCTGCTGCTCACCGGGCTGGGGTTCGCCCCGCCGGTGGAGCTGCCCGCGCACGGGCCGCACGGCGACCGGGTGGCCAAGCCGGACCGCCCGACCGTCGGTGTCGTGTTCTACCGGGCGCACGCCACCTCCGGGAACACGGCGTTCGTCGACGCGCTGTGCGACGCGCTCGAGGGAGCCGGGGCCAACGCGCGTCCGGTGTTCTGCTCGACGCTGCGGGGCGCCGCGGCCGGCGGTGTGCTCGACGACCTGGCCGGCGTCGACGCGCTCGTGGTGACCGTGCTCGCCGCCGGCGGCACCCGGGCGTCGGACGCGTCCGCCGGCGGCGACGAGGACGCCTGGGACGTCGGCGCGCTCGCCACGCTCGACGTCCCGGTGGTGCAGGGGCTGTGCCTGACCTCGTCACGGGCCGTCTGGGTGGACAGCGACGCCGGTCTGTCGCCGATGGACGCGGCGATGCAGGTCGCCATCCCCGAGTTCGACGGCCGGATCATCACCGTCCCGTTCTCGTTCAAGGAGCAGGGGGCGGACGGCGTCCCGGTGTACGTGGCCGATCCGGAGCGCACCGCCCGGGTCGCCAGGATCGCGTCCCGGCTGGCCGGGCTGCGGCACACCCCCACCGCCGAGAAGAAGATCGCGATTGTGCTCTCGTCGTACCCGACGAAGCACTCGCGGGTCGGTAACGCCGTCGGGCTCGACACCCCGGCGTCGGCCGTGCTGCTGCTCGACGCGTTGCGCGCCGCCGGCTACGACCTCGGCGACGGCTACCCGGGCGAGGACCTCCGCTCCGCCGACGGCGGGCCGGGGGACGTCAGGCCGGACGCCGCGGCCGGGGACGCCCTGATCCACGCCCTGATCGCCGCCGGTGGGCACGACGTCGAGTGGCTGACCGAGGAGCAGCTCGCCGCGGCGCCGGCGCGGGTGCCGGCGTCCACCTACGAGGGATGGTTCGCCCGGCTGCCGGAGTCGCTGCGCGGCGCCATGGCCGAGCACTGGGGCCCACCGCCGGGCTCCCTCTACGTCGACGACGGCGGCCTCGACGACGGCGGCCTGGACGGGACCGGCGCCGGGCGCGGACCGGGCGGGCCGGCGGCGGAGCCGGCGATCGTGCTGGCCGCGCTGCGGTTCGGCAACGTCGTCCTGATGATCCAGCCGCCGCGGGGGTTCGGGGAGAACCCGGTGGCGATCTACCACGACCCGGACCTGCCGCCGTCCCACCACTACCTGGCGGCCTACCGCTGGCTGGACGAGGTCTTCGGCGCGGACGCCGTCATCCACCTCGGCAAGCACGGGACGCTGGAGTGGCTGCCCGGCAAGGGCCTGGGGCTGTCCGCGGGGTGCGCGCCGGACGCCGTCCTCGGCGACCTGCCGTTCGTCTACCCGTTCCTGGTCAACGACCCGGGGGAGGGGACGCAGGCCAAGCGCCGCGCCCACGCCGTGATCGTCGATCATCTCGTACCGCCGATGGCCCGCGCCGACTCCTACGGCGACATGGCCAAGCTGGAGCAGCTCCTCGACGAGTACGCGACGCTCGCCGCGCTCGACCCGGCCAAGCTGCCCGCCGTACGCGCCCAGATCTGGACGCTGATCCAGTCCGCCCAGCTGCACCACGACCTCGGGCAGGCCGACCGTCCCAGCGACGCCGAGTTCGACGACTTCCTGCTGCACGTCGACGGCTACCTCTGCGAGGTCAAGGACACCCAGATCCGCGACGGCCTGCACATCCTCGGGATGGCCCCGGCGGGGGAGGCACGGACGAACCTGGTCACCGCCATCCTGCGCGCCAACCAGATGTGGGCGGGCAGGGCCGGGGCGGTACCCGGGCTGCGCGCGGCACTGGGCCACACCGAGGGCGACACCGAGGCCTCCCGGGCGCGGGTCGACGCGTTCGAGCAGACCGCCCGGTCGCTGGTCGCGGCGCTCGAGGACGCCGGATGGTCGCCGGCCGCCGTCAGCTCCGTGGTGGCCGGGCACCTGATCCCCGCCGCCGACGTCGCCTCCCCGCCGGCGGAGGCGCTGGTCGGGGTGCCGGCCGGCGCGCGGGCCGAGGTCGAGCGGGTCCTCACGTTCGCCGCGACCGAGGTCGTTCCCCGCCTCGCCCGCACCCCGGACGAGATCGTCAACACCGTGCGGGCCCTCGACGGGCGGTTCGTCCCGCCCGGCCCGTCCGGCTCGCCGACCCGTGGGCTCGTCAACGTGCTGCCCACCGGGCGCAACTTCGCCTCCGTCGACCCGAAGGCCATCCCGTCCCGGCTCGCCTGGGAGACCGGCCGCGCGCTCGCCGACTCGCTGATCGAGCGCTACCTCGCCGACACCGGCGGCTACCCGGCCTCGGTCGGGCTGACCGTCTGGGGGACGTCGGCGATGCGCACCCAGGGCGACGACATCGCCGAGGTGCTCTGGCTGTTGGGCTGCCGTCCCACCTGGGACGACGCGTCCCGGCGCGTCACCGGCTTCGAGGTCGTCCCGGGCGCGGAGCTCGGGCGTCCGCGGGTGGACGTGGTGGTGCGGATCTCCGGATTCTTCCGGGACGCGTTCCCGCACGTCGTGGCCCTGCTCGACGACGCGGTGCGGGCGGTGGCGGTGCTCGACGAGCCCGACGACGTCAACGCGCTGGCCGCGCACGTCCGGGCCGACCTGGCGGCGCTCGGGGCCGTCCCGACGGTCGGCGGGCGCGGCGGCACCGCCGGCACGGCCGACCCGGCCGCGCTGCGCCGCGCGACGACGCGGATCTTCGGTTCGAAGCCGGGCGCGTACGGAGCCGGCCTGTTGCCGCTGATCGACTCCCGGCAGTGGCGCTCGGATGCCGACCTGGCCGAGGTGTACGCGGTCTGGGGCGGCTACGCCTACGGGCGCGGCCTGGACGGCGCCGAGGCCCGCGCCGACATGGAGACCGCGTTCCGCCGCATCCAGATCGCGGTGAAGAACCAGGACACCCGCGAGCACGACCTCGTCGACTCCGACGACTACTTCCAGTACCACGGTGGGATGGTGGCCGCCGTCCGCGCGCTCACCGGCACGTCGCCGGCCGCCTACGTCGGTGACAGCGCGCTGCCGGACGCCGTCCGCACCCGCACCCTGCAGGAGGAGACCCACCGGGTGTTCCGCGCCCGGGTGGTCAACCCGCGCTGGATCGCGGCGATGCGCCGTCACGGCTACAAGGGCGCGTTCGAGCTGGCCGCGACGGTCGACTACCTCTTCGGCTACGACGCGACCGCCGGTGTCGTGCAGGACTGGATGTACGAGTCGCTGGCCGCCTCCTACGTCTTCGACGCCGAGACCCGCGAGTTCCTGCGGACGTCCAACCCGTGGGCACTGCGCGGCATGACCGAGCGCCTGCTGGAGGCCGCGGAGCGTGGCCTGTGGGAGGCTCCTCAGGAAGCCACGCTGGCCGGCCTGCAGTCCACTTACCTTGAACTGGAAGGTGACCTGGAGGCCGCGGGCGACGGAGAGAGCGCCGGATAAGGCCCACCCGCGCGTGACCGCGGATGCCGGGGACGGGCGGGACGCATGGCCGAGTCGCTGACCGGCGAGGAGATCACGCACTGGCCGTCGTCTTCTTCGGGCCCACCGCCGCCGGCCGGCGTGGCCCCGCAGCGTTGGCGGCCGCGATGGGGCGTGCGGGGCGGAGCTGTGCCGTCGCCGAGTTCGGTTGGCCCGCAGCAGCTGAGCGTACCGCCGACCTCTACGCGAAGG
>NZ_CASGGV010000354.1:0-133557 GCF_949319125.1 Frankia sp. Hr75.2
GAGCGCTTCGTAGACGTAGTCGTCCAGTTCGAAGGTGGTGAGCACGAGGATCTTCGGGGGCTCGGCAACGTCTGCGAGGATCTCCCGGATGGCCGCCAGCCCGTCGACCCTCGGCATCCGAATGTCCATGATCACGACGTCCGGGCTCTTCTCCCGGATCAGTGGCACGACCTGTGAGCCGTCAGAGGCCTCTCCGACAACGTCGATCTCGCCACCTGACTCCAGGATGACCCGCAGCCCCACACGCACCAGTTCTTCGTCGTCGACGAGAAGGACTGAAACCGGCGCCGGGCCAGCCTGGGCGCGTTTCATGTTCGGGGTGTCGCGGACACAACCGGGATCTTCCCAGCGGCCGTCCGCTGTCACGACCGACCGTCCGCTGGGGCGGTGCCATTGTCGTAACTGGAACCGGCCAGGTCGCGACGCACGGCCTGAACACCGGATCCCATGCCGAGGGGAAGCCGGGCTTCGACGATCCATTGGTCGTCCTGGGGCTTCGCGCTGAACTCGCCGCCGAGGAGGACGGCACGTTCCCTCGCTCCTCGCAGGCCTTTGCCGTCCTGCCGCGGTGGGCTGGCGGACCTGGCGGGCAGTGGGTTGGCGACACGCAGCCCCAGGCAGGCGTCGTCCACAGCGACGTCGATCGCCACCGTGCGGCCCGGCGCGTGCCGCAGTGCGTTGGTCACCGCCTCCTGCAGGATCCGGTAGGCCTCCCGCGACACGACCCCGGGGATGTCGTCGGTCCGTGGACTGACGTCGGCGAGGATCGGGGTTCCTGCGGTCCGTGCGCTGTCCAGCAGGGTGTCGAGCTCGGCCAGCGTGGGACGGGCCCGCGGTCCCACGGGGGCGTCGCGGAGGAGCCCCAGGGTCCGTTCGAGATCGTCCATGGCGCGCCGCCCGGTCTCCTCGATGACCGTCAGGGCACGGTGGACGAACGCGGGATCGGTGGTCGCGAGCTCTCTTGCCGCGCCTGCCTGCAGGATGGTCAGGGTGAGTGCATGGCCAATGGAGTCGTGCAGCTCCGCGGCGAGTCGGTTGCGTTCCAGGAGCTGCTCAGCCCGGTGCTCGACCTCCGCCAGCCGCTCGGCCGGAGACGGGCCGAGGAGGGCCCGGGCTGCTCGCACCTGAAGCGCGCCGGCCGCGACGATCGTCCACATCAGGGCAAGGATCAGGGGCGGCGCCAGAAGTGGCCCCAGGAGAAGGCGATCACTGTCCAGTACCCGGATTCCGGCGACCTGCAGTGGCCCCTGCCGGAAAGGGGCAAAACCGATCTGGACGGCGAGGGTGAACCCGTTGGCCGTCAGTGCCAGGACGGCAACTCCGAGCCAGACGCGGAAGGCCAGCCAAAGCCCGGTCCGCCGCCGGTCGTACAGTGTACGCGAGGGCGCGAGGCTGATCTCGGCGCCATCCCGCGGTTTCAGGAGCCATCGTGCCTGGACACCCTCCGCGTGGCGGGTCCCGGGCACGATCGCGGCGAGCGCCAGCAACGGCAATGGGGAGATCAGGCAGAAAAGCAGGGTGCGTGGCAGGGATTCGTCGAAACCGGGTACCACCATGACACAGGTGCCAGCGAAGACCCCGCCCATGGCCAGATGCAGCCAACGCGTGTAGACAGCGGGCCGGAGCAGGGCAGCGACGAAGAGCGGCACTGCTCCATGATGCTCACCGCCGCCACCGGGCACCTCCCCCATGAGAGGGAGCGAAGTCAAGACCGCCAGGGGATCCGCTCGTAGCGTGCCATGGCGCTTACTACGACCATGACGACCAAGAAGGAACGACCGCCCCGGGTTCTCATCGACGTCCGGGATCTCACCAAACGCTACGGGCCGACCGTCGCCGTGGACCGGCTCAGCTTTCGGGTCGAACCGGGTCGCGTGACCGGTTTCCTCGGTCCCAACGGGGCGGGCAAGTCGACCACCATGCGGATGATGCTCGGGCTCGACCGGCCGACGGGCGGCGAGGTGCTCATCAGCGGCCAGCCATACGCGCAGATCGGGGAGCCGTTGCGGCACGTCGGTGCGCTCCTCGATCCGTCCGCCGTGCATCCAGGGCGGCGGGCTCGTGACCAGCTACTGGTCCTGTCCAGGAGCAACAGGATCCCGGACGCACGGGTGGACGAGATGCTCGACCGGGTGGGCCTGGCCGCCGCGGCCAGACGTCGGATCGGCCGATTCTCCCTGGGGATGCGCCAGCGGCTCGGGCTCGCGGCCGCACTGCTCGGTGATCCTCGGGTGGTCATCCTGGACGAGCCGCTCAACGGCCTCGACCCCGAAGGCATCCAGTGGGTCAGGAGCCTGCTCAAGGAGCTCGCCGAGGATGGGCGGGTGGTCCTGGCCTCCAGCCATCTCATGAACGAGATGGCGGTGACCGCCGACCATCTGATCGTGATCGGCAGGGGCCGTCTGCTGGCCGACGTCAGCATGACCGAGTTCAGCGCCCGGTACGGCCGCGGCCGGGTACGGCTGCGCACGCCAAGACCCGAACAGCTGGGCAAGGCCCTGGCCGCCGAGGGGTTCGTCCTGACACCGACGAACAGCGGAACGTGGGAGATACCTGACGCCCAGCCGGACCAGATCGGCGCGGTCGCCGCACGCGAAGGCGTGCCACTTCAGGAGCTTGCGCTGCACAGCGACTCCCTGGAGGAGGCGTTCCTGCGCATGACCGCGCACTCCACCGAGTTCGCCGCCGCCGGACGGGCGGGCGCTCTGACATGACCTTGCAACCGGTGCTGTACTCGGAATGGACCAAAATCAGGTCCCTCCGATCCCTCGTCTGGTCGCTGGCACTGGCCGCCGTCATGCTCGTCGGCTTCGGTGCCCTCGCGTGCGGGGCCTACGGCGACGCAGAGGCCGCCGAAGCGGACTACGATCCGCTGGCGGTGGGTTTCTGGAGCCTGAACTTCGCCCAGATCGCGCTGGCTGTCTTCGCGATGCTGTCCCTCGGGGGCGAATACGAGAAGGGCACGATCACCACCTCGCTCACCGCCGTTCCCCAGCGAACCCGCTTCTACCTGGGCAAGCTCCTGACCACTGCGGGCCTGTCACTGGCCGTTGCTCTCCCCGCTGCGCCGCTGACGTTCTTCCTGACCCAGGGTCTGCTGGGCGAGCACGGGGTGTCCCTCGGCGATCCCGGCGCGGTGCGCGGCGTGATTTCTCTGATCCTCTACTTTCCGCTGCTGACCCTCCTGTGCATGGGCCTCGCCGCGATGACCCGTTCCGTGGCCGCGACATTGGGCCTGTTCCTGCCGTTCCTGTTCCTGCTGTCCCCGTTGAGCATGGAGGTTCCCAGCCTCTGGAACATCACCCAGTTCCTACCCGACCGGGCCGGGCTGTACGCGGTCATGAATCTCCAGTCGGACCCCGACGTCTTCTACAGTCCGTGGCTGGGCCTGCTGATCATGGCCGTCTGGGCGGCAGCTGCGGTCTTCGGCGGCTGGCATGCGCTGCGCAGCCGTGACGCGTAACCACCGGAGCGGACGACGCCCGTGTCCGGGAGCATGGGCCGACGGCGCCTCCTCCCGATCCTCGTCACTTTTCCGTAACTGACGAGCTGTAGAGCCGGGAGAGGATGCCATCCATGCTCCGGGCCGTGGAGCGCCGGACTTCGTCGAGGATGTCCACGTAGACGTCCGCCGTGGTGGCCAGCCGGGTGTGCCGCAGCAGGGCGCGAATCTCGTTCAGGTCAACACCGGCGGAGAACAGCAGCGACGCCGCGGTGTGGCGCAGGTCGTGAACGCGGGTGTGCGGGATTTCCGTCGTATCCGCGTTGCCGCTGATCTCGACACGAGCGCGGTTGCCAGCAACTCTGAGTATGTCTAGCTGCTCCAGTTGGAGCCCGTTTGCGGGCTAGGCGCAAGATGATCTTGCGGGGCACCGACCACCCAAACGAGTCATTTTAGGCAGGTCCTGTGGTCGTGTTCAGAGCGGCGGTGACGGCAGCGCGCGTTCGCATGTCGAGCTCATCGGCGGCACGAGAATTGACGGCACCGTAGTTGCGGCGACCCGACAGGGCCTCGGATACCACGGTGAGATCCGGATGGTGAGCGGTGACCCAGCGGGCTCCCTGCCGCTTTGAGCCCCAGATTTCGGTTTCGGCATACCGCCAGCTCCGACACGCATTGAGAACACGGTTGGGAGTCGCCGGCTCACTGGCATCGTGCCACGACAGAGAGTCGAGGATTGCGGATAGCTGCCAGGTTCGAGGGATCCCTGTCAGCAGGTCCGCCGGCGACGGTCCGTACAGGGCCCGACCGAGGTCTCGACCAATCGCCAGGTCGAGCAGGAACCAGTGGCTCGGCTCGGTAGACGGGTCGGTCGAAACGTGGCGAGCGATGTCAGAACCCGTATTGAGGTTGAGCTGGAAACGAGGATGGCGATCCGGTGGTGCGACATCCCGGACGTCGTAGCACACGAACTCGAGGCGGCGGGCCGGGCACGGCAGCGCCGTATGGTCGAGCTCCTCGATGAGCCGCGCCCGCTGGGCCGGTTCGAGGGTGCCGTCGATGACTGCCTGAACGTCAAGGTCGCTGGGCCCCGGGTCGTAGTCGCCGTAGGACCCCGAGCCGAACAGGTAGACAGCGACCAACCGGTCGACGAGTAGCTTGCGAAGCAAGGCAACGAGGAGGCGCAGGTAGCGGACCTCCCGCTCAGGCAGCACAGCATCCCACCCATCATGATGTTGGCCAACGGAATCCAGCAACCGGCTGTCGGGAAACCGGAAGGCCGTCCGACGACCGTGCCATGGGCGTTACATCGACCACAGCCAGTCATCGAAACGGCTCCACGAGAGCAGTCGGCTGTCCATATCTGCCCTGAAAGACGACGAATCACCCGCTTGGCCGGTAAAGCCGCCCGGCGAAAGGGACAACTCCGCGGACGGCCATCACGGGAGGCTCTGTTAGTGCTGGATCCAGATTTCCTCGGGCTGAAGTGAACCGAGGCCGTACTGTACGAGTCCGCCGACGTTCTTGCTCGAGAAGGCGCTGGGTGCCGCCTGCGAGAGGAAGACCACCGGGGTCAGCTCGGCCAGCCGTTCCTGCAGAGTGGCGTAGGCGGATTTGCGTTCGGCCTCCGATGTCGCGGTGCGCGCGGTCGCGAGGCTTTCGTTGAGTGCCGGGTCGTCGATGCCGGGCAGGTTCGCAGCCGAGCTCCCGTGGAAGGTCGTCCACAGCCGCGGTTCGGGGTCCTGGAAGAAGGCCGACGAGACGAGCACGTCGAAGTCGTGGGTGGTGCGCAGCGCGGCCAGCTCCGTGACCTCGATGGTCCTGATCTTGACGGTGACGTTCTTGAAGCTGCTGAGCTGGGCCTGGATGTTCTCCGCGATCGCCTTGCCGTCCGTCGTGGGGACGCTGGAGAAGACGAAGGACAGCGGTTTGCCGTCGGCGGCCAGCTCGTCGAGGAGCCGTTGCGCCCGTGCGCGGTCCGTTGTCGCCAGCGGCGTGTCCGAGTAGTAGGGAGAGTCCTTGCTGAACAGGGTGTCGACGGGCTCACCGGTCCCGCTGTAGACAGCCTGGTTGAGTGCGTCCCTGTCGATTGCCGCGGCGAGGGCCTGGCGGGCGCGGACGTCGTCGAAGGGTGCCCTGCGTGTGTTCAGCCCCATGAAGATGCCGCCGCCGGTCGGTACGAGGTTCGTCGGCAGGCCGGCCTGCTCGGCCTTGTCGAGGTTGACCCAGCTCGACTCGACGGCCGCGTCCGCGCCCCCGGTGAGCACCGTGTTGTAGCGCTGGCTGCTGTCGAGGGCCGCGCGGAGGGTGAGGCGGTCGAGGTAGGGCTTGGGGGCGTCCCAGTAGCGGGGGTTCTTGACCAGTTCCATGGCGGCCTGGCGTGTCCAGCTCCGCAGGGTGAACGGCCCGGCGCCGATCGGGTTCGCGTCGAAGGCCTGCGGCCCCTTCTCCAGGGCGGTCGGCGAGGCGATCCAGTTCATGGACGAGGTGAGGACGGCTTGGGCGTACTTCGGCACCGGTGTGGCCATGGTGATCTTCAAGGTGGTGTCGTCGACCACGTCGGATGAGGCGATCATCGACGCCTCCGACCGGGAGATGGCGGCGGTGGCCGGGTTCTTGAGCCTGTCCCAGTTGAACTTCACGGCTTCGGCGTCCAGTGGGGTTCCGTCGGAGAACACCAGACCCGACCGCAGTTTCAGCTCGAATGTCGCCCCGGCGTCGGTGGTCTGGAAGGACTCGGCCATCGAGTACCGTATTTTGCCGCCCGGGTCGGTCATCAGCGTCCCGTACAGCGCGTTGCCCACGACACCGGTGGTTGCGTAGGCGTTGCCGAGAGCCGCCGGGTCGAGACTGCGCGGATCGCTGAGGGTGAGAATTCTTCCCTCGCCACCGGCAACCGGTTCGCCGGAGGCACCCGAGGACGGGCCGGTGTCGCCGCCTCCCCCGCAGGCGCCCAGGGCGAGCGTTGCGCAACAGACGGCAGCGGTGACGAGTAATCGTACTTTGGGGATCACAACGGACCTCTTGTCAACGTTCGAGACAGATGAAAAGGGACGGAACCAAAAGACCTGGGCGAGCGCGGGTCCGGGCGAACGGCAGTGACATGAGGTGTTCGGACGGAAGGCCGGCTGGTAGCCAGAAGGCGGCCACCTGCCGGTCGCAGTCAGTCCGAGGCCGGAAGGATTTTGGGTTTGACCAGTTCCAGGGGCACGCCGTCGAGTTCCAGCGCCCCGGCGCCCTGCCGGACGCAGAGGGCCTCGAAGGTTCCCCCCGGGGCCCGGTACCGCTTGCCGAGAAGAGTGCGATCCTCCTCCGGCTGGCCCGGCCGGGCGCCGTTGGCGTGGACGTCCTCTGCGGTCATGGGTTTCCCCCCACAGGTGAGAACGCCGTTTCCTCCCTTGATCACGATCACCTCGGTCGTGCAGGTGACGCTGTGGAGGCGGGTACCCGCCCTGAATTCCGTCACCGGGCCTGCCACTAGAGGATTTCCTGTTCGCGCAGGTCGGAGATGTCGTCCCAGGTCAGGCCGAGCACGTTGATCAGGATTTCCTCGGTGTGCTCGCCGAACTCGGGCGCCTGACGCTGGATGCGCGCCGGTGTTTCGGAGAGGGCGACCGGGAAACCGGGGACCCGGGTCTTTCCCATCGCGGGGTGGTCGAATGAGACGATGTAGTTGTTGGCGATCGCCTGGGGGTCGTTCACGATGTCGGCGGTGGTGTTCACCGCGGTGATCGGCATGTCGCCGGTGGCGAGCAGCCGGCGCAGCCAGGTCTCGCGGGGTTCCTTCGCGAAGAGCTCGTCGAGGAGGGCGACACAGGCGCGGCCGTTCTGGCAGCGGCTGATGTGGTCGGTGAACCTGGGGTCGCTGGCAAGCGGCTCGGGGTCACCGAGCGCGTGGAGGAGGGTCGCCCAGTGCGGGTCGGACTGGACCATGGCCATGGCGATCAACTTGCCGTCCGCGCACTGGTAGTAGTTCCACAGCGGGTTGCCCGGGTTCTCCCGTGAAGGTGGCTCGTCGCCCAGGTGCTTGCGGAACGTCGAGGTGGCGACACGTCCGTCCTGGGTCATGAGCTCGAGGGCGAGTGCGAGGCCGCGCAGGGCGAGCATGCTGCCGAACAGGGAGGTGTCGACCCGCTGGCCCACCCCGTGCCGTTCCCGCGCGAGGAGGGCGGCGAGCACGCCGTAGGCGAGCATGATGGCGCCCATCTGGTCGGCGAGGCCGCTGTCGGCGACGTTGACCTGGTCGGAGCCGGGTCTGAGCATCAGACCGGAGCGGGCCTGGCCGAGCAGGTCGTAGGCGCGGGCGGTTCGCTCGGGGCCGTTGGGCCCGTAGGCGCTGCCGGCGCCGTAGACGAGCATCGGGTTGTCGGCGCGCAGCGTCTCGTAGTCCAGCCCCAGCTTCTCCGCGACGGTGGGCCGGAAGTTCTGGATGAACACGTCGGAACGGGCGACCAGCTGGCGTACCAGCGCCACCCCCTCGGGTCGTTTCAGGTCGACGGCGAGGCTGCGTTTGTTGCGGTTGTTGACCTCGAAGTACGGAGAGGTGCCGGTGTCGGGGAAGGCGTACTGGGCCCGGCCGGAGTCGCCACCGAGCCGCTCCTCGATCTTGATGACGTCCGCGCCGAGATCGCCGAGCATGGCGCCGGCCACCGGGCCGTGCTGCCAGATCGTCCAGTCGATGACGCGTATGCCTGTCAGCGGCCCGTCCGGCTTGCTCATGCCCGGCTCCAGATGCCCTGGCGGCGGTACTCGTCGGCGACCTTGCGCATCGTGGGCAGGTAGGTGGAGGCAAGCCGCATCGCGTGCTTGGGGTTGCCCGGGTCGATCTTCGAGTGAACCTTCGCGGGAGCACCCACCGCGAAGCAGTACTCGGGGATCTCCACCTGCTCCAGCACGACGGACCCGGCGGCGATGGCACAGTGGGCGCCTACCCGCGACAGCGGCATCAGCGCCGCCGTGTTCCCGATCATGCAGTCGTGGCCGACGAAGGCCTCGATCGTGCAGTTGTGCCCGATCATCACGTTGTCCTCGATGTGCGTGCTGGTGTGCAGCACCGAGTTCTCCTCGATGTGGACGTTGTTGCCGATCCTGATCGGGGTGGTGTCCGACCGGATGACCACACCGGGCCAGATCGAGCACTCCTCGCCGATCTCGACGTCGCCGATGAGGGTGACGTTGTCGGCGACGAGCGCGGACGCCGCCACCTTCGGGCTCTTTCCGTTGAACGGTATTATGATCATTGGAGCTCCTCTGTCGAGGCCGAAGTTCGAAATCCCCGGATCGGGGCGACGCAAGTACCCGGGAGCGCCACGGAAAGCGACACCTTCCCGCGCTCTCTTGCCGTCGCCGGATGACGGAAGGCAGCTGAAATTTGGCAGGGCTGAAGCCGGGATGGGTAAATTCTGGCGGCGGCGAGAGAAGGCAGCCCAAGAGAGGGCAGCCGAAAAATGGGCCGGGGTCAAGGCGGCCGATGTGGAGCCTGGGCCGATTCAGGTGCGGCCTGGAGCCGGTCCCGGTCTCCGTCCGCGCGACCACGCGAGAACGTCTGGATTCCGTGACGGTCGGCCTGCACCGGCGGTGTTCGGTGTTCTCCGGCGGATGGTCTCGGGCGCGCCAGGTGGCCCGGGTTCTCCGCCCGACCCGCGCCGGATCACCCGCGGCCTTCCATGAACCTGAGAGCAGTGGTGATCCGGGGGTAAGGCGGGATCACCTTGTCCGTCTGGACGCATACTGGCTCCACCTGTCTGCGTGCCGTGCCACGGCCCGTGTCGCCGCAGGGGGACTCGCGTCTCCGCCCGAGTCCCGACCTGGACGATCTTGCCATTCAGGCCGGCTACCTGCGAACTCTCCGGCTATGACACTAGTGCAACAGCTGGGGGTGGTCAAGGTGGACGGTGCCGACAGGCGCCGCGGCACCCGAGGGCGGGGCGTCCGCGGTCGCGGGGCGACCGCCGTCACCCGCCGGGCCAAGGGACTAGAATCCTGACGCGTGCCGGAAACTCCGACCCGCGAGCGCGATCCGGACGCGAAGCGCGTGCGCATCGCCGACGAGGCCCTCCGCCTGTTCCAAGCACAGGGATATACAGAGACGACGATCGACCAGATCGCGTCGGCAGCACGCGTCGGCCGCCGCACCGTCTTTCATCATTTCCCGACGAAAGAGGCCGTTCTCTTCGACCACCTCATCGTACGGCGCGAAACCGCGACCCAACGCCTGCGCGAAAGACCGGCCGATGAAGCGCCCCTGACAAGCCTGCACCTCCTGCTCCGGGAACTCGCCGAGCAGGGTTACGAACAGCGGCTGATCGAGCAGATCCGCGCCGTGGTCGCGACAGAGCCACAGCTCGCAGCGGAGCAGTTCTCGACGGGCAGTCGGGCATTCGAGACGAGTCTGGCCGCGGTCCTGGAGAGCAGAT
Organism: Frankia sp. Hr75.2; assembly: GCF_949319125.1. Lineage (NCBI taxonomy): Bacteria > Bacillati > Actinomycetota > Actinomycetes > Frankiales > Frankiaceae > Frankia > Frankia sp. Hr75.2. The sequence continues at coordinate 9,859 of NZ_CASGGV010000354.1, forward strand.
GTGGCGACACCATCCCGGCACTCGAAATCCGCGCTCTCACAAAAATGGCGCTCGGCTGGTTCAGCACGGCCGCCCACATCTACCTCACCGAGGAACGGCCGTCCCTGCTGGAATGCTTCGACGACGTCGTCGCGGTCTGCGCGCAGGCGAGCGCACGGGATCTTCGCTGACCGCGGGCTCGCCCTACTGAATCCCGCCGCAGCGCGACGGGTTGGTCGCCATCCTTCAGGTGGTCCGCTCACCGCGGCCGGCCTCGTGGCGAGCGCGGAGGAGACGGCGGGCATGGCGTTCGCGCCGTCTCGCTCCGGCCTCAGCCCGAAAGACTCCCTTTCAGGGGCCGGCCAGGCTGGGAGCGAGAGTGAGGAGCTCGACGGCGAGCCGCTCGTCGCCCTCCATCCTCGTGGCCACCGCGTCCACCGTCGCGCGATCGCCGGCCAGCAGACAGAACGGAACGATCCCCGTGGTCACAGCCCCCGTGGTCACAGCCCCCGTGGTCAGCGGGCCCGACGCCGGGCCGGTCGTGAGCGCCGGACCCGCGGCGGGGCCAGGTTCCACCAGGCCGGCGCCGTTCTCCCACTCGTGCACACCGGAGGGGTCCAGCGACCAGGTACCGCCGCCCGGCCCGGTCAACGTCACGGTGAGCGCGGCCGGCCCGGCCGTCTCCACGGCCGCCGTCCACGGGTCGGCCAGCAGGCGCAGCGCGAGATCAGCCATGGTGTGCAGTTCGTCCCCGCCCGGATCCGGTACGGCCAGACCCGCGGCCGCGGCGATGTCCCGGGTGTGGATCCACGTCTCGAACGCCCGGGCGGTCAGGTGGTCCGCCGGGGTGGTCGTCCAGCCGCCCGCCGTCACGGCTGACGGCCCCGAGGCCCGGGTCGCGTCGGCCACGGCCGCGCACACCGACCCCGCGCGTTCGAACCAGCGCAGCCGAACCTGCTCGACCGACCACTCCCGGGTGGCCGCCAGGACGGCCTCGGTGCGCGCCACCGGATCCTCGTCCGGCCGTCCCAGGTCGCCGGGCACGTCGCCGCCGGTGCCGGCGTCGCTGCCGGCGCCATCGAGGGCGGCCAGCAACAGGCCGTCGACGGCGTACAGGTGCAGCACGAGCTCACGCACCGACCAGCCGGCCGCGGCCGGGCGCCCCCAGTGCGCCGGGGTGAGCTCGGCCAGCAGCCTGTCGAGCGCGGCAGCCCGGCTCCCGTGGGTCGGGGTCCGCGGTCCGCGCGGCCGGGCGGGGCCGGCCTGTGCCGCTGCCGTCAGGCCCGCGACGACCGTGCCGGGCGCGGCGGGCCGGGCGGCGAGCGCCGCGGCGAGGACGGCGTCGAGCGACCCGGGTCGGCCGGGCGTGAGGTCCATGTCGACGTCGGCGGCTGGCGCGTCGGGGGGCCCGGCGGCGGACCAGGCCGGCGGCGGGACGGTGAGGGCGAGCTGTGCCGCGTCGACGGAACAGCTCACGCACCGGCCGAGATGGGTCTCGATCGCGTCCGCCGCGGCGGCCGTGCACTCACCCACCACGTACGCGTCCAGCAGCGCCGTCACACAGTGTTCCGGTGTGGGCGCGGCCGTTGGGTCGACCGTCACGGGGCGGCTCCCAGGCGGGTGAGGGCCAGCGCGAGGGCTGACAGGGCCGCTCGCATGCGCGACTTCGCCGTCCCCTCCGGGATGGCGAGCCGAATGGCCACCTCACGGTAGGTCAACTCCCTGTAGTAGGCCAACTCCACCACCTCGCGCAGCTTCACGGGTAACGCGGCGACGGCGGCCCGCACGGCGTCGGCGTCCTCCCTCGCGAGGAAGTCGCGGTCGGCCGCCGGGCCGTCCGACTGCTCGGCGAGGGCCCGCGCGACCAGGTCGGTAGGGCGCCGGGCGATCTCCCGGCGGACCCAGTCGACGGCGCGCCGATGGGCGAGTACCGCGAGCCAGGTGCGCAGCTCCCCGCGGTCCGGGTCGAACCGGAGCGGATGTTGCCAGAACGCGACCAGCACCTCCTGGAGGACGTCCCGGGCCGCGTCGGCGTCACCGGTCACCCGCGTGGCGACGGCAAGCAGGTAGCGGGCGTACCGCTCGTGGACGACGGCGAGCGCCGTGGGATCCCCGGCGACCAGACGGCCGTGCAGCTCGACGACCTCTCGCCTCGAAAGCGGCTGCCGGGCCGCGGCCGGCGTGCGGGCAGGGGTAGGTGCGCCGCCGCCGGTGCCGGCCGCTGACGGCCGGCGCGTCACGGGTGCCGCACCGTCCTGTCCGTGCACGGTAGGCATTCTGCCACGAACACTGCGCCTCCTGGTAGGTGTCCGTGCACGCACCGGCACCGGACGGCCGGCCGGCCGCACCGCCCGCGGCACCACCCGACCGGATCCGCCCGAGGCGCAGGGCGGGCGCGACGAGGTCGCCGCGCCCGCCCGCCCCTCGCCTGTGGTGTCAGGTGAGCGGCATTACCCGAACGACCCGGATGGACGTGCTGGAAGTGCCGGCGGCGGGGAAGGCGACGCTGCCGTCGGGGTAGGCCTTGGCCTCGACGTAGGTGTGGTCCGGCACGACGATCGTGAACTGGCCGCCCACGGTTGCACCGCTGGTGGTGTCGTACGCCTGGGCGGCGGTCGAGGTTCCGGACTTCCAGGTCAGGAGCATCCTGCCGGCGCCGTAGCCGACCAGGTGCGAGTGCTGGGTCCGGTCGGCGGTGAGGACCGTCCGGTCGGACGCGCCCGTGGAGAAGTGCTCCAGCCGTACCTGGTTGCCGTTGCTCCACGCGGTCCAGTAGCCCGGGGTGCCGGCCAGGACGATGTTGCCACCGAACAGGGTTCCGTCGCAGACCCCGGGCACGACGGTCTGGCCCGTGCCGGGGCGGGCGATGCGGCAGTTGTTGTCGGTGGCGCAGACCATCGCGAAGTGGCCGGTGCGGGCGTCCCAGATGATGTGGGAGTCCCAGGCGTGGCTGCAGCCCCAGTCGAAGCTGTCGTGCCCGGCGACCAGGGCGCCGGTGGTGGCGTTGACCACCTGCATCCGGTCGCCCTCGTGGATGTCGACGCAGCCGCCGTTGGCCACGGTGATCGCCGCCTCGAAGTAGGCGGCGTAGTTGGTGCCGTCGTAGGCCAGGGTGCCGTGGTGGTTGTACCACCAGACGAAAAGGGCCCCGGGGTCGTAGCCGCCGCGGCTGCTGCTCAGGTTGGTGACCTGACGCTCCCACAGCTGTCTGCCGGTGTTGTCGAGGCGGACCATCCACATGGTCCTGGTCGGGCTGGACGTCCCGCCGCACAGCGTCCCGCTGCCCTGCGGGCCGGGACGGGTCAGCAGGACCACGACACCGTCCGCATCGGCCTTGACGTCCTGCAGGTCGACCGCGTCGAGGGATGTGGGAGTACCGACCAGCTGGTCACCGCAGTCCAGCTTGCCGAGGCGCACCTTGGAGTCGGTGCCCAGCCAGGCCAGCCACGACCCGCCGCCCGGCGCGGCGGCGATCGCGGTCGGCAGGGGGTCGGTGTCGCCCTGCGGCGCGAAGCTGACCGCCGGCGACCCCAGGCCGACCTCGGTGATCTTCGTCGCCGGCGAGGCGCCCGACGTCCGCCCGCAGTCACCGGACGTCGGTCCGGACGGGGTCGTGGTCGGCGAAGGCGTCGGGGTCCCCGCCGGGGTGCCGGTCGGCGACGACGGCACGGTCGGCCGGATTCATCCGTTCACGCATTTCAGAAGGTGTTCGAAAGGCTTGGCATGCCGGGCGGTGTCAAGGGATTCAACGCATGGATGCCGCCCTTACGGTTCCGCGGTAGAAGCAGTGGTGGACGGAGCCCCAGCCGCTACCACGGCCGGCCTGGACCAGCTCAGCCAACCTCGACGACGACCTTGACCGCGCCCGACTCGCGGTCGCCCGCCACCCGGAAGGCCTCGGTCGCGTCCTCGAGCGGGAAGCGATGGGTGATGAGCGAGTCCGGGATCTCAGGGCGCGCCGCGAGCATCTCGGCGGCCTGAAGCATCTCCCGCCGGCCGGCATGCCCGCAGTACCCCATCGACGCGACCAGCGTGACCTCCTTGGTCAACAACGACGAGTACGGCACGTCGATACCGCCCTGGTGGACGCCCAGGAGCGAGACGGTGCCGCCTGGCTTCACCAGCTCGACGCTGCGCCGCAGGGAGCTGGGTGACCCCGCGGCCTCGATCACCACGTCGTAGCGCTCGCCCGCCCTGGGCTCCCCGACGCCCATCCGCTCGCGGATCGCGTGCTGGTGGGGGTAGCGGGCTTCCATGACGACCTCGGCAGCGCCCTGGGTCTGGGCCGCGACGGCGGCCAGCTGGCCGATCGAACCGCCGCCGACGACGGCGACGGTCCGGCCCGGCGCGGTCCCGCCGACGCGGGCGCCGTGCCAGGCGACCGCGGCGGGCTCGGCCAGCGAGGCGTTCGAGACGTCAAGCCCGGCCGGTATCTCGAGGACCTTGTGGATCGGCACCCGGAACTGCTCCACCATGCCGCCGTTCTGCATGATGCCGAGAGCCTTCCTGGTGGACTGGTCGCAGAGGTTGTTCCGGCCCTCCCGGCAGAAGTCGCACCTCCCGCACCCGAACTGCCCCTCCACCAGGACGGGCGTCCCGTCCGCCTTCCGCCCGGCGAGCTCGTGGCCGAGGATGAACCGGGTGCCGAGCCGCAGGTAGTTGAGGTCCGAGGCGCAGATCCCGGCCACGGCCATGTTCAGCAGCTCGCCCTCGTCCCAGCCGGGCGGCTCGGCGACGTCGATGACCACCGGGCGTCCCTCATGTCCCCGAACCGCCTTCATCGCCACCCTCTCGTCCGTGGTGCGTCGTGATTCTGCTCCACTTCCAGCTCCGCGGTCGCCTCGGTCACTGTCCGAACAGCAGGAACGACCCGCTGTCGAACGAGGCGTGCACCCCGCCGTCGATCAGGACGTCGGTCCCGTTGACGAAGCTGGCCTCGTCCGAGAGCAGGAGCGCCACCACCGCGGCCACCTCCTCCGGCCGGCCCCTGCGGCCGAGTGGCGTGCGTTCGACCAGCGCGTCCGTCTTGGCGTCGGCAGCGTCCTCCGCGGCCACCATGGGGTGTCGATGGTGCCGGGCGACACCGTATCTATGCGCTGTTCCGGTCCGCGCCCGCTCGGGGCGGAGGGTCAGCGGAGCGCGGTGGTGTCGGGCACTCGGACGTCGAGGATCGCCATGATCACGTCGAAGTCGCTGATCTTCGCGGGGGTGAACGTGGAGGTCGGTTCGCCGTCGTTGATTTCCTTGAAGGAATCCCAGCCCATGTCCTTCGCCGCGCGAGTCCCGATGATCTTTCGGCATTCATGGACCTCGGCCTGCAGGCCGAGCACAGTGTAGATCCAGATCGCTCGCAGCAGACGGGCCAGAATTTCCTTCGATGTATGAGGTGATTTCACCGGCCGGCTGGTCTGCCAGTACGCCTCGGCGAGCGGAAGCGAGACCAGTGGCCACTCGCCCCTGGCCGCGTCGACCGCCTCCTCGAAGTGCTTCAGCGGTCCGCCCTCCTCCGTGGGATGCAGGCCGCGGGCAGCCGCGTTCCGGCCGAGATTCACGAGGGCGGCGATCCGGAGTCCGGCGAGGTGACGTTCCCCGGCTACCGCCTCGAGCGCCCGCTCGAAATGCCCCCTGGCCTCTTCGGGCTTCGCCATCGCACCTAGGGTGGAAAGCGCCAGGAACCTGATCCGGGCTTCGACATCTGGCTGCTGGACCAGCCGCAGCAGTTTGCGGTACGCGTCGTCCCAGAACGTTCTGCCGCGTGCGAACGACCCCATCCCGATCTCCAGGTCGCACCGGGCCCGGAGAGCCCGGTCCCGGCCGGCGTTCTGATGGACCTCGACCAGGAGTGGCCGTGCCTCCTGGACGTCGTCGAGGAGACGGAGCACGACCGCCTTCGCCAGCCGCAGCCGCTGCCCGTCCGGGGACAGGGGTTCGATCAGCCCAAGCCGGTCCACCTCGTCTATGGCCCGGCGAAGGGGGCGCAGATCATTGCGGTAGAGCCTGGACGACGTCAGGGTGCTCCTGGCGTGGATTCCGCCGCGGGAACTGTTGGGGTCAATGGCGCCGCGGATGTCGGTGGCGTCGGAGAGATCGGCGATGGTGTCGGAGTCCACCAGCCGCATGGTCTCCTCGACCGCGCGCACGGCGGTCTGTCGGGGCCGGCCGGTACGCCGCCGCTGTGGTAGTTGCTCTTCCGAAAACTCGGCGTAGGCGAGCTCGAACCCGGTGAGAGCGGCCACGAGGCTGTCCCGCCTGTCGCGGGCGAGCCGGTTCGCCTCCCTCAGGTGCTGGACGGCCTGGGAGGTCGAGGTCGTACCGTGATGCTCCAGCTTCTCCTGGGCGAGCTGGCGCAGGGTCGCCACCCGTTCCGCCGTCACGGCGTTCGCCCTTTCGAGCTCGTCAGCCCGCTCCTGGTAACGGCGGACGAGATCCTCCGGGCTCCCGGGAAACTCCACAGGCGTCAGGACCGCGGACTCGCGCTCGTCCCACGTGTCGGCCAGCTCCGCCAGCAGCGTCGTTCTGGCTGTCTCCTCGTCGAGTTTGACCAGGCTCACCGGTTGGATCTCGGCGAACGGTGCCGTCTCCGGGGCGTGGGAGGAGATGAGAACGGGCAGGAGGCTCCATCGGCTGGAGCCACGGTCGGCCGGGTCCGCCCTGGTGTAGCGGCTGGCGGCCCACCGCCAGGTGGCCCGGCCGAAGTCGGATTCGACATATCTGGGGCTGAGCAGGATCAGCACACAGAGTTTCCCGCCGTCGATGTCCGTGCCCGGATCGCCGCCGGCGTCCCGGAGCCGGTCGTCGAGGAAGCCCGTCCCGTCCCGGCTCGCGTTGTGCTGCCGTACCCGCGCGGAAATCCGGCACAGCTGTTCGTACACCCAGGCCGCCCAGAGCGGATCCCGGCCGCCTTCGGCGTAGCTGATCACGAACTCGTCGTACTGCAGCTTGCGCGCGGGACGGTCGAAGCCCGCCACCATTTTCGCCCATGCCGTCCGCGACGGCGGGTTCAGGCGGATTGTGTCATCCCGCCCGATGTTCTGGGCGAGAAATTCGCAGGCCCGCTGCAGACGATCCCGGTCGATTCCGTGCGGCGGACCCTCCTGGAACGCGTACCGCGGGGTGTGCGGCAACGCCACCTGCTCCCAGTACTTCTGCGTGCCGCCCAGGATTCTGGGCCCTATCAACGGCTGACGCGGCAGCGTCGTGGAGACCTCCTCGAACTCCTCCCACGGCAGTTCGAACACCCGCTGGTAGCGGTCCTTTGCCTTTCCCGCCGCCGCCCGCGCGGAGGTCTCGATCCGTGACGGCAACGGCAGGATTCTCAGTTCACGCCGCTCACGGGCGCCTGCCGCACGGGCCTGGGCGGCGACCCGTGCGGTGTTGAGGATGCCCTGCTCGTTCATACCGAAACAGGCGACCATGACATCGGGGAGAACCTGCGTGCAGGTGGCCGACACATCCCCCATGCCCGTCCGCGAATCCACCAGGACGAAATCGTAGTAGTCCGCCCATCTGGACTTGAGGGTCCGGAAGAAGCGGTGCCCGGCGAACTTCGTGTACAGCTCGTTCCAGTCCAGGAGCGCCAGCTTTGCGGCGTATCCAGCATCGAGGCGGCCGGATCGCATGAGGTCGACCGAGCCACCGGGCTGGAAAACGTCGTCGATGTCCAGCTCCTCGACGAACGAGGCCCAGCTGGTGCAGTCCCTCAACCGCTGCTTCATAGGGTCGGAATCAGCCTCGCCGCCGGACGAATCCCTGGTGAGCTCGGCGCGGGCCGCATCCAGATCCACCCTGGTGATTCGCTCCCGGACCCACTCCCGCAGGTCGGGATCGGCCAGCTCCGCACGCGCCTGCTCGGCGGTCGACGGGTCCGCCCAGTCCTCCCCGGACCAGTCCGGGTGGGCGGCGAGCGGCTGCCATGAATGACGTTCCAGGTACCGTGCCAGTGCGTCCGCGTCGAGGCGGTCGCGGTAGTCGATGACGAGATCCACGAGACCGGCCCTGGTCCGCATCCCCTTGACGGCCGCGGCCGGCCAGAAGTAGTTCTCCAGGCCGGGGGCCTCCAGATCCCAGTCGACGACGAGGACCTTTTTTCCGGCCGAGGCGAGGATCCAGGCTACCCAGGCGAGTGCGAGAGAACGCCCGACGCCACCCTTGTACGAGTAGAAGGTGACCACCGTGCCGGGCATCTCAGGTGCCCAGATCGTAGGGGTTGGTCACCAGCGGCCCGCCGTCGCCGCCCGAACCGTCGGGCCAGTGGTGCTCCACACTGCGCCGGACAGCGGCGACGATCTCAGTCGTCGCCCGCACGCACTCGAATATGTAGCGAGGGTCGCTGCGGGCGGCTCCGGCGGCACCCACGGAATCCACGGCGCCCACGGCACCCACGGCGCTCGCAGCACTTGCGGCACTCTGCACGCCCACGGCGCCCGTGGTGCTCTCGGTCCCGGCGACAGCTTCGGGCAGCGGAGAAATCACGACCCTTTTTCGAGCCTGCGTCGGCTGAATTGTAGATATCATCCAGATTCGAGCCCCGATAGGATCCGTGCGGTCGAACAAAGCGATCATCGGCGTCCCCTTTCGCCTGATCGATCTCACTGTCGCGGCACTCCATTCCTCGAAGGCGGGTAGCGGCTCGCCGATCACCTCTACGTTCAGCATGTGAAGTGCCCAGCTCAGACCGAGCGCCGGGTAGCTCGTCATCGCGTCCCAGTGGGTCATCGGATGCCCCGAGGAGGCCGCACGCCTGCGGAACGGGTCCCACTCGTCGACGGACTCATGATACGCGCCCTCATCCGGGACCGGCCGTCCGTTCAGCTGTTCTTTCTTGGCCACCGCATATACCAGATGGCACTTCAGGACGTCGTCCCTGCCGAACTGGCCCGGCTCGAACGCAAAGTTCCGCCCGTCCATCCTCAGCTGCGGGCTTCGCGGCCGCCAGTCCCTCGAGGCTTTTGCCTTGTGAACCTTCTTGATCTGCTCGGCAAGATGCTGGACGGCCATCGGGTACGCTCCGAAATCCCGATTCTCGATCAGGTCATCAAAGAGGCCCCTCTTCGTGGTGTGCGGGTTGCCGTCGATCGTGAGCTGGTAAGCCTTGACGATCGGCGGTATATAGCTCATCCGCTTCCACCAGATGGGGATGATCCGGGACGGCCGCTTGTCGCCGTACCTCACCGCCTCGAACAGACGGCGACGGAACAGTCCCCACTCCTCGGCGCAGGCCGCGGACTGGAAATAGCTCTCGGTGCAGATTGGGATGAAGAAATCGCACGTGTTGAGCTCGTTCTCGATGTCCGACTTCCAGTCGGCCCCCGGCGTGAGATCCCGGTCGAGAAAAACCTCGACCGGCTCCCCGCCTATCTGCTGATCGAGCTCGTTCTGCAGATCCTGCCGGAAGATTGTAATGTGCTTGCGCCGGTCGTTCTTCCGGGCATAGCTGATGAAAACTTTCAGCGTCATGCCCGGTTCACCTCCCCGACCCGCGATCCGCCCGGCGGCGGGGCCACCGGTTCCGTGGCGGGATCCGGTTCCCCATCCACCGCGGGCGCAGGCCCGGTGCCGGGCTCAACGGCTTGAGCCGTCGGCTGGACCGCCGCGGATGGTGCGCCGTCCCCGCTTACCGCGTACCCGTCCGCGTTCACCCGGTCGGCCGGGTTGACGTCCGGCTCGGCTGGTTCCCAGGTGTCCATCACCGCGAGGTCGAAGGCGTTCTCGGCGCGGTGCAGGACCGTGAGCCCCACCGGGAAGGTGAGCTCGCGCTGGCCCGGTCGACGGATCCGGATATCCGTCGATTCCGGATCCTCCACCCGCCGGATGACGAAGTCAGGCTCGGCACCGTCAGCCGGTCGCGCCAACTGGGGCGGCGAATCGGGCTTGGGTAGCCGGAGGGCCAGGCGGGCGCCGTCCGACTCCTCCGCGTCGAGGTAGTCGACGGGCGTTCCGTGGTCGTACAGGTACACGGTCAGGCCGAGCACCCCCCGCGGCTCGGGCGACGCGGGGGTACCGGACGGCACCGGCTGATCACTCGGTATGTCCGACGGATCCGCGACTCCCCTGTCGGGCCTGCCCCCCATGCTCCTCCGCTTCTTGGAGCTGCCCCACGCCATCAGACCCCCGGAGACGAGGGCGGCGAACAGGGCAGCTGATACCAGCGCGACGATCAGGCGCACCCATCCGGATGTGCCGCCGGTCGGTGCCGGGCGCACGGTGATGTCGAAGTCACCGATGGCCATCCCCATGTTCGGCGGGGCATTGAGGTTGGTCACCGCGACGCTGCCGCGCAGCGGCCCCGGCCGTGCCGACGAGTCCACACGCAGGGTGAAGCGCACGGTGGTCCCGGTACCGGAGCCGCCGCCGGCCGGCGGTTGGATCCGGGCCGGGCTCACCGTCACTCCCGGATCCTGGTCGAGCAGTGCGATGCCGAGCAGCGGCAGCTTGCCGGTTCCCAGGGCGTGGATGGTGATCTCACCGCTGATCTCGCCGCCCGCGACGACGGATCCGGCCGGAGGGCGGATGCGGATATGCGGGCCGGCGGCGCCTACTCCGCCGGCGGATCCGCTGACGGCACTCATGAACGTCCACTCGCCGCATACCTGGCGGGCGCAGAGCGCCTGCCCGAAACTCGTACCGCCGAGCCGCGCGACGAAGATGACGCGTTCGGAGGCGTCCTTCGGGACGGCCACGGAACCGCTGAACACGCCGTCACCGCGGCCGCTCTCAGTCCCGCTTCCGACCCCGTTCCCGGCCCCGCCGCCACGCTCGGCCCCTGGGACGTCCTGCTTCCCGCCGTCGTCCCTGAGGGTGCCGGCGGGGATCCCGTCGGCCGGGTTCTGCCCTGGCCGCAGTGTCGTCACGTCGACCCGCAGGCCGGCCGTGCCTGCCGCGTCGGCGAAGGCGTCCCGCCGGCCGAACAGGCGCAGGTGCGCGCTGGCCTGCGAACCCGGGTACGGCGCCGGCCCATCGATCTCAAGGTTCCCGAGCAGCCGCCAGACCGGGACGACCGTGATCATCCCGCCGGGTTCGCCGGGGGCCGGTTCGGCCTTCACGACCCAGGTGCCGGGCGGCGGATTGACGATCCGCAGGGATTCCACCCATCCGGAGCCTCCACGCCGGATATAGCTGCTGCCCGCGTCGTCGAAGTCGCGCGGGAGGGGCACGTCCTTGTCTCCGACACCGCCCGGGCCCGGGGGGTGGAACGTGAGCCGGGTGCCCTGGCTCGGTTTGAGGACGGTGATCGCCGCATCGGCGACGCCGGCGGGTATGACCACGCCGACTTCGGACCCGAGGTCGAGACCGTACGACTTCACCGGGCCGGCGAACTCGCAGCGCAGCAGGCCGAGCGTGGTCAGCAGCGGCCCGGTCAGATCGGCGGACGTGGCCAGCGGCACGACCCGCTCCGTAGCCGGATCGTAGCCCGGGCACGGCGTGGGTGGCGGACTGGCGTCGCGTGCCAGCGTGGCCAGGTCGACCGTGTGGCCGGTGGGATCGGTGATGTTCGGCTTCGGCCCGAAGCCGAACGGCCAGATCTCGATGCCGGCTTTCCTGGCCGCGGGGAGGATCTCGTCACGGATCTGGCCGCTCTCGGACCGGTCGGTGGACGAGCCCCCGCTCGAGTCGGTTCCGGCCGTGCTGAGCTGGCCGTCGGTAAGAATGAAAATCACTTTCCGGGCTGGGCCGAAGCCGGTGGCAGGCGCGGACAGAAGCGTGTCGAAGCCCGATTTCAGGGCGGCGACGTAGTCGGTGTCCTGGCCCTGGCCGGCGGTGCGCCGCATGATCCCGGAAAGGCAGCCGCTGATGCGGTCCCGGTCGTCCGGGTCGTCTACCGGGGCGAGCGGGCAGAGGGTCTCGGCGGCTGGTCTCGCCGTGCTACTCCCGGACGGCCCCATGCTGGCGAACGCGGTCACCGCGATCCTGGTGCGGGTCGACAGGTCGGTTGCGGCGATCACGCCGGCGGCACGCGCCTCCAGGGCGATCGTGGGCTCGTCGAGCGAGCGGGACACATCGACCAGGATCACCGCGTCCATCGCTCCGCTGTCGGCGGCACCGGCCGAGCCGGGCAGCGGCACCGCCTCCGGCATCGGGCTCGCCGCCGCCTGGGCGCCGCCCACGAAAGCTGCCGTCCGGGCCTGAACCACCGGCGCGGCCGGCAGCACTTCCCTCGCGCCCGTGGCCGACGTTCCGACGGCCACGGGAACGATAAACACGCAGGTCAGAAGGCCTATCAAGTACTTCTCTAACGCCCGGCGCGGATGGCCGAGCCCCCCCGTACGCAATGGACCCCCCGAAAATCTCGTCCATCAAGCTATGCACCATACCGGATGACATGACGTTAAACACGAGTACGGAGCGACCTGCATCCGCGAACCCCGGGTGACAAACCACTGCTCCATCTGCGCTCCACAGAGGAACTACACAGGTAATGCCAGCAAAGGGCAGGCCACGTGGTCACGCACACGCTGGACCATCGTTCCTGGGCGCGCCTGGCCGAAAAACACTCATTCGACGGTTTCGTCGAGGCGGCACGGTCCGCTCCGCCGCTACTCCCGCGCAGCGACAAACCTCTGGTAGCTGTCGCGGCGTTGCCGGCGCGCGGACCGCACCGGCCAGGATGCCGTGCTCGTCACGGAATCGCTGGGACGAGCGGGAACAAGCCCGTGGACGTCGACCCGGCACAGGATGGCCATGGCACGGTCACCGGATGTCCGTCCAGATACGGGCGGGGCGCCGGTGAAGCACGACCGGGAACAGGTCCGGCTGGTGGCCCGGGCACGGAAGCACGACCGGAAGGACGGCGGAGGCGGGCAGCCATGTCAGTTCGGCCAGCTGTGTCAGCTCGGCCAGCTGTGTCAGCTCGGCCAGCTGTGTCAGCTCGGCCAGCCATGTCGGTTAGGGAAAGCAGGTCGGTTCGAAGAGCGGTGTCGCTTCGGGCCGGAATGCGCTGGGCGGTCCGGCACGGCGTCGTCCGAGGGGCGTTGTGGCAAGCCAGGCGGTCGGGTGACCTGGCGACGCTGGCGATGGCGCAGCCTGCCCTTCTCGCGGATCCCTACGGGGCCTACGACGAAATCCGTTCCCAGGGGTTGTTCGTCGACCGCCGGCTGGCAATGGTGACCGCCAGCCACCGGGCGGCGTCGGCCGTCCTGCGCGACAACGCGCTCGGCATGGTCCTCGACATGTCGACGTTGCCCGCGCCACTGCGGCTGATGGCCCGGCTCTCCCCCGACCCGACGGTGAACGGGCCGCTGGACCCGCCGTCGCTGCTGGCTATCGACCCACCGGACCACACCCGTCTGCGCCGGCTCGTGTCGAAGGTGTTCACGCCCCGCGCGGTCGACGGGCTACGCGGGGAGGTGGAACGGGCCGCCGATGCGCTGCTCGACGCCATGGCCGGCGAGGGCACCGTCGATCTCGTCGACCGCTACGCGAGCCGGCTACCGGTGACCGTGATCGCCACGATTCTCGGCGTGCCCGCGGCGATGCACGCGCAGTTCCTCGCCTGGGGCACCGCGGCCGCGGCCACGCTCGACTTCGGCCTTCCCTACGGCACATTCCGGCGGGTGGAACGGGCGCAGCAGGCCATCAACACCTGGCTGCGCGGCCATTTCGAGAGGCTGCGCCGCGATCCCGGCGAGGACATTCTCAGCCAGCTCGTCAGGCTCGTCGACGACGGTGACCGGCTGACCGAGACGGAGCTCATCGCGACCGCCCAGCTCCTGCTCGCCGCCGGCTTCGAGACGACCGTCAACCTGCTGGGCAACGGCGCGGCGTTGCTGATGGAGCATCCCGACCAGCTGGAGTATCTGCGGTCCGGGCCCGACCGGTGGCCGAACGCGGTGGAGGAGATCCTGCGTTTCGAGGGGCCGGTGCAGATGACCGCCCGTGTCGCCTATGAGGACGTCGACGTCCTCGGCACCGCGATCCCCACCGGCAGACTCGTCGCCATCCTGCTCGGCGGCGTGAACCGGGATCCGGCGGTGTTCACCGAACCGGATGTCCTCGACGTCACGCGACCCAATGCGCGCGAGCACCTGGCCTTCTCCGGCGGCATCCACTACTGCGTCGGCGCCGCCCTGGCCCGCATGGAGGGTGAGGTGGGCCTGCGGGCCCTGTTCGAGCGGTACCCGGGCCTGGCCCGGGCGGGCCAGGCCCGGCGCCGGCCCACCCAGGTGCTGCACGGCTACGCCACGCTGCCGGTCACCCTCCGGCCGCGAGCGGGACAGGCAGGCCGCCCGACGGAGGCAAGTTAAGCGACGGCGACGGAGGAGACGCATGCCACGCCGGCTCCCCCGGGCCGCGCCCGGCGCGGTAGAAGGACTGCATGGGCGCGACGCACGACCCCGCGAGGACACAGCTGGCGAACTACCCGTTCGTCATGACGCTGCAACCCCGCTTCGGCGACATGGACAGCCTCGGGCACGTGAACAACGTGGCCATCGCGGCGCTCTTCGAGGAGGCCCGGGTCGGGATGAACCGGGCGCTGCTCGGCGACAGCCATGTGGCGCCGGCGCTGAGCCGCCCGCTACCGGTGGTCGCGGCCCGCGTGGAGATCGACTATCTGGGCGAGGTCCGCTACCCCGGGGAGTACCGCGTCGGCGTGGGCGTCGGCAGGGTCGGCACCAGCTCCGTCCTGCAGGTGTGCGCGATGTTCGACGGTGAGACCTGTGTCGCGCTGTGCGACGCCGTGCTGGTGCACCGCCCGGCCACCGGGCCGGCGCCGGTACCGCAGGAGGTGCGCGAGCTCCTGACGACGGTCATGGCCTTCCCCGCCCGGGTCGACGCCGGGGTCTGACCCGCCCGGCGGCACGAAGGAACACTACGGAGTATCGCGCGGTGTCATGCCGTCCGGATTCCATTCCAGTGACCAGCCGTACCGCGCCGCGGCGTCGGCCTGGGTCCCCTCGACGAAATCGTTCTCCCGCCGGATGACCAGGTCGTCGCCCACCATGTGAAAAGAGGCGACAACACAGGTTCGGGCACTCGGCGAAGCCCCGCCGGGGCGGATGGCGAGCTGTTCGCCCGACCGCCCGGCGACGGTGAGCACCGGCCGCAGCGACGCCCACTCCGGAGCGCTGTGCAGCCCGTAGGCGAAGACGAAGAACCGCTTGAACGTGGCGAGGGTGCTCAGGTCGACGAAAATCGTCTGGCCGTCCCGCTCGTCGCGGCTGCCCAGGCGCAGCACCTGCCGGCCCGCGCGCCCGGCGCTGCTGGCGGAGTGCCCCAGGTGCTGGATGACGCCGGCGGCGCCGTCCAGGGCCTGCCAGAGGCAGCCGAGGTAGATGTTGCTCGGGCGCGGCAGCCCCGTGCGGGTCGTCAGGGTCTCCCAGCGCAGGGTCACGGTCAGGGCGCCGGAGCCGCGCTGCTCCGCCGTCCAGATGGTGGCCGGGTGATCGTCGTCGAGCGCGCTGACGTGTTCGTTGCGCTGCCGGTGGCGCGAGGACCGCTCGCCGACCTCGACCGGGGTCGACGGGCGGCGCTCCGGGACGCCGGCCGCCGGCGTTTCCGGCCGAGCGGTGTCCTCGTCGTCCCCGCCGAGGTCCAGCGGCGACCGCGCGCCGCCGGCCGCCGGTGGAGATGACGGCGGGGCCGGCCGTGGTGGTGCCGGCCGTGGTGGTGCCGGAGGTCGAGATGGTGGTGGTGGAGGCGGCGATGGTGCCGGGGGAGGCAGCGGTGCCTGCGGCGAAGGCGGTGGTGACGCTGGCCGCTGTGGCGATGAAGGCGGGAACGGCGGCGGTGAAGCCGGCGCCGGAGTGGGCCGTGCTCCCGGCGCGGGTGGCTGCGGCCCCGGCGGTGAGGTCGGTGCCGGCTGTGAGGTCGGTGCCGGCCGAGCAGGTGTGGACGGGCCGGTCGGGTGGGCGAGATGCGCCGGGTGCAGGTGATCGGCGATCTTGCGGCGGCTCCGGGCCCGAGAGGTCCGGGTGAGGAACGGGGCCACGTCGGCGGGCCGCGCCGCCGGCACACCGCCTCCGTTCGCGACGGCGGCATTCGCGCCGGCACTGTTCACGCCGGCACCGTTCGCGCCAGCTCCGTTCGCACCAGCTCCGTTCGCGCCGGCGAGGCCGGGCAGGCCGCCCGCGTACCCCTGGCCGACCGCCCGGAACTTCCACCCCGTCGGGTGCCGGTACAGCTCGCCGAAGATCAGGGCGGTCTCGAGGCCGGTCTCCACGTCGAAGGCGTAGCTGACGATCTCCCGGCCGTCGGCGTCGTCGAGCACCCGGATGTGGCCGCGGGGCACCGACCGGAACGTCTGCCCGCGGCCGGCCGAGTCGTAGATCGCAGCCCCGAACTGCAGCCGGCTGACGGTGGCGGGCACCGCGGCCAGGGTGACGACGACGTCCTCGACGGCCTCGGCCTCGCCGCTGGTCGGGCGGGGCGGTGCCAGGGAGCCGAGCCGTTCCGCGGGGTTCGGCACCTGGTGGGCGAGGAGCAGCCGGGTGGACGCGCCGCCGCCGTCGACGAGGGCGATGACGCCATCCACGTCGACGGCCGAGCCTGGCGCCTCGCTCCAGCCGAACGCGACGCGCACCCGCGCCACGCCCGGCGCGGACCGGGACAGCAGCACGTTGCCGCCCCTGGGCAGGGTGACGGTCACGAGTCGAGGTCGGAGCGCCGGAACTTGGCGTCCAGGAAGCGCGCCTGGATCGCCAGCTTCGCCGCGTCCCCGGTGTAGACGAGATCCTGCAGCTCGTTGGCGCCCTCGTCCAGGAGCTGCAGCTGGCGGATCAGGTCGTCGGCGGGCGTGGTCCCCGTGACCCCGGGGCGGTCGGCGTAGTGGGCCGGCAGGGCGACGAAATCCCCGAGTGCCTGCGGCAGGTACTCGTGCACGATCGCGGTGAGGTACCTCATCTCCTCCTCGCTCGCCGACTGGACCTCGATGTAGCGCAGCAACGGGCGCAGGACGTCGTCGATGTCGCGCACGGTCGGCACCGCCCCGGGCGGCAGCCTCCCGCCGTTCGCGTTCGCGCCCGCGACGAGCTCGGCGAGCTCACGCTGGAGCTGGCGGACCGGCCGGACGACGTCGTCGCCCGGCCCCCGGGCACCGCCGGCCACCGCGGCAGGATCGTCGTTCGCCGAGCTCCCGGCGCTGTCGGAACGCCGCCGGAAGATCACGGCGTCCTCCTCTCCCCACCGGCCGCGGCGCCGGCCCCAGGGCCGGCCGCGGCGCGGGCGTCAGGACGGGTCATCCGCGGGCACGGTCAGCTCTCGCCGGCGCGGGACCGCTCCAGGTACGCCTTCGACCGCCCCACCTGGGTCTCGAGCGCGGCGACGGTCGTCGCCATGCTCTCGACCGCCTTCACCTTGTACGTGTCGATGGCGTCCATCGTCGCGAAGACGTTGTCGAACGCCTTCTGCAGCGTCTCGACGTCCACCGTGCTGGACGACGCCTGTTCCTGGATGCGGCCGGACTGCTGGCGCAGCAGCTCGCTCGTCGACATGATCATGCTGTTCGTCGTGGCGTTCAGCGCGTTGATCTGGTCGAGCACAAGCTTCTGGCTCGCCAGGGCCTGCGCGACGATCACCGCTGTGCGCAGCGCGGCGACCGTGGTCGTCTGCGCCCGGTCGACGCCCTTGATCAGCTCGATGTTGTTCTTGCGGACGAGGTCGAGGGCCAGGTAGCCCTGCACGCTCACCGCCAGCTGGGTGAGCAGGTCCTGCTGGCGCTGGCGGATGGGGAACAGCGCGTCGGAGGTGAGCCCGTCGGCGGTCGCCGGGTCGGTGGCCCGCATGTGGTCGATCTTCGTCGAGACGGCTCCGTCGAGGGCCTTCGCGAGGGTCGCGTACTCGGTGAGCTTGCCCATCGCCGCCCACAGGTTCGCCTTCTCCTGCTCGATGGCGGCGTTGTCCTTGCGCAGCTCGTCCTGGCCCGAGTCGAGCGCCCTGATGATGGCGTCGAGCTGCTTCTGCGCCGACTGGTAGCGCTGGAAGTACCGGGAGATCCGGTTGCCGAACGGAACCACGCCGAGCAGCCGGCGGGTGCCCTTGAGGTCGGCCCCGGCCGGGTCGAGATCCGTCACCGTCTGGCGCAGCTCGACGAGGGTGTGGGCCACCCGGGCCTGGGCGTCGCCGCCGCTGCCGGAGCCGCGGCCACCGCGGGTGCCGCGCAGCGCCGCCGCGGGTCGCTCGAGCATCCGGCTGGACACCCGGGCGCTCGCGACGATCTCGCGTTCGCCCATGCGCACGATGTCGTTGATCTTGTCCTGGAACGCCGGACTGCGCGGGTCCTGCGCGGCGAGGTCGTCGGCGAAGGCCGCGGCCCGCGTGCGCAGCTGCGCCCGCGTCTTCTCGTCGAGCGGGACCATGCTGTCCACCTGGTCGTCCGCGACGACCGGCACCGGAGCCGGTGGGGCGAGCTCGAGCACCCCGCCGGTGGTGCCGGCGGCGGCCGCGCCGACGGGTGAGGGCGGTGGCCCGCCCAGGTCCAGCGAATCCGACATGGCGTCCCCTTCCGGCACCCGCGCCCGGCGGGTGCACATGCCGGAGGAAGTCTCTGCCCCCACCGACCCTACGCGACATGCCCTGTCGATCATCCGACTACGCGGGCTCTTCTCCGCGCCTTCCCGACACCTCCCGGCCCGCGCCTAGCCCGGGAACGCCGGGCGGGTCGGGGGCTTCTCCCGGCCGCCGCGGGCCGCGGCGAGCACCCTGGCGGCCGCGACCTCCTCGGTGACCCCGAAGAGGTCGACGCTGACGAGCTGGCCCAGCAGACCCGGCCGGGGGCAGTCCTCGATCCGGAACGCCAGAAGCTTGCGCAGCCGCCCGTCGGGATCGTCCGCCCAGGCCGCCTGCCATTCCGCCGCGCCGAACCGCGAGTCGAGATACTCCGACGACAGGACGGCGACGGTGCGCTCCGCCGCACCCGCCGCGCGGTGCATCTCCTCGACGAACCGGCTCCCCGGGCCGAAGTCCCACACCTGCAGCAGCGTCGAGTAACCGTTCTCCTCCAGCACCCAGGCGATCCACTCCGCCCAGCGGCGGTCAGCCCGCGTGTAGGAGACGAAGAAGGCCACGCCCGCCGGACCGCCCGAGGCCTCGCGGCCCGCCACGCCCCCCGTGCCCACGTTCATGGTCCACAGCTTCCCATCCCGAACCGGTGACCGGCGGTGCCGGCGTTCGCCTAGCGTCCAATCATGACGATCGACGGCACGTCGCCGCGGTTCGCCGTCGGCCTGCCCAATGTCGGCGTCTTCGCCGACCCGGCTCTGCTCACCGAGCTGGCCGGCCGGGCTGAGCAGGCCGGGTGGGACGGCGCGTTCGTATGGGATCACGTCCTGTACCACCACGACTGGCCGGTCGTGGACCCGACCGTGGTCGCCGCCGCGATCGCCGCGACGACCACGCGGATCCGGCTCGGAATCCTGATGACCGCGGTTCCCCGGCGCCGGGTCGGCAAGCTCGCCCGCGAGATCGCCTCCCTGGACGTCCTCTCCGGCGGCCGGCTGGTCTTCGGGGCCGGCCTGGGCTCGATGCCGTCCGAGTACACCGCGTTCGGGGAGCCCGCCGACCCGCGGCTGCGGGCGGCCCGGCTGGACGAGTCACTTGCGGCGCTCGCCGCGCTGTGGAGCGGCGAGTCGGTGACCGCCCACGGCGAGCACGTCGTCGTGGACGGCGTGTCGATGGCGCCGACCCCCGTGCAGCGCCCGCGGCCACCGGTGTGGTGCGCGGGCCGGTGGCCGCTGCGCGCGCCGTTCCGCCGCGCCGCCCGGTGGGACGGCGTGATGCCCGTCCACGCCGACTACGGCCGCCCGACCACCATGCCCGCGCCGATGCTCGCCGACATCGTCCGGTACGTGCACGCCCTACGCGTGTCCGCGGGGACGCACGGACGCCCGTTCGACATCGTCCTCGAGGGGGCGACCGACGCGGATGCGCCCGACCGCGGCGCCGCGGTCGTCCGGCCCTATGCCGATGCCGGGCTGACCTGGTGGGTCGAGGCTCTCGGCTGGTGGCGCGGCGGTCCCGACGACGCCCGCGCCCGCATCGACGCCGGGCCGCCGATCCTCACCGAGGCGGACGCGGACGCCTGACCGCGCGGCCGGGGAAGGCCGGCTGGGCCGGGTGGTGGGGTCACGACGGGGCGTGTGTCGGGGCCGCGGCGGGGCGGGATCTCAGGCGAACTCAGGCGAACTCAGGCGAACGGAGGCGCGATGCCGTCGATCCAGCGGTCGTAGTCGGTCAGCTTGGCCAGCATCGCGTCCGGCCCCTGCTCCGAGTCGACGATGAGGAACCGCTCCTCGTCGATCGCCCGCACGAGCCGGTCGGCCTGCGCGTCCGGTGTCGGCGCGGAGCGGAGCACCGGATGGTCGGCGGGCAGGCCGTTCGCGAGGAGCATCGGTGTCAGCATCGCGCCGGGGCAGAAACAGGAGACCTTGATGCCGCGCGGGCGGTACGCGGCCGCCAGCCACTCGGAGAGCGCGAGCGCCGCGTGTTTCGTCACCGAGTACGCCGCCTTCTCCGCCTGCGTCGACAGCGCGACGACCGACGCCGTCTGCAGCAGATACCCGTCGCCCCGTTCGAGCATCGCCGGCAGAACCTCGCGGACCGCGTACACGTGTGACATCACGTGCAGCTGCCAGGACGAATCCCACAGGGGGTTCGCCTGGACGTCGCCGGGCTGGCGGGGTCCGGCGACCCCCGCGTTGCTGAACCAGACGTCGATCTCGCCGTAGGCGCGGCGAGCGAGGTCGGCGACGGCGCGGACGTTGTCCTCGACCGTGATGTCGGCCGCCAGGCCGACACCACCGATCGCGCTCGACACCCGCTCGACGCCGGCGGGGTCGACGTCCGTCACGACGACCTTCGCGCCCTCGGCGGTGAACCGACGCGCGCAGGCCTCGCCGAGACCACCCCCCGAGCCGGTGATCACGACGACCCTGCCGGCGAGTTTCACAGCGCGGTTCCCCTCACGAGTCTCTCAGCGCGGTCAGGACTGTGTCGGTGAGCTCGGGGCGGCAGATGAGCAGGTCGGGGAGGTAGGGGTTGGGTTCGTTGTAGCGCAGGGGTGTGCCGTCGAGGCGGGAGACGTGCAGCCCGGCGGCGGCGGCGACGGCGACGGGTGCGCAGGAGTCCCACTCGTACTGGCCGCCGGAGTGGGCGTAGACGTCGACGTCGCCGCGGACGACGGCCATCGCCTTGGCGCCGGCGGAGCCCATGGGAACCAGGGTCGCGTCGAGCTGGGTGAGGAGGTGGTCGACGCAGGCGGGTGGGCGGGTGCGGGAGACCGCGAGCCGGATCGGCCCGCCCACCGGTGCGGGGAGGACCGGCGGTGTGCCGGTGTGCAGGACGAGGCCGGCCGCGGGGAGCGCGACCGCCCCGGCGATGGGCGTCCCGCCGCTGGTGAGAGCGACGTGGACGGCCCAGTCCTCCCGCGGTGGCTCGCCGTACTCGCGGGTGCCGTCGAGTGGGTCGATGATCCACACCCGGTCGCGTTCGAGGCGGATGTGGTTGTCGGTGCTCTCCTCGGAGAGGACGGCGTCGCGCGGGCGGGTCTGGGCGAGCAGGTGCAGCAGCAACTCGTTGGACTGCCGGTCGCCCTCGGCGCCGCCCTGGTCGCGGATCGCGAGGAGCAGTTCGCCGGCCTCGTGGGCGAGGGCGGCGGCCAGGGTGTGGTCGTCCATCCCGGCCGCCGGGATGGACGGCGCCGCGCCGGCGGTGTCACTGGTCATGGGCCGGTCTCCACACGGGTCAGGGTGGCGGTGGGGGTCATGCCGGGTCCGGCGGGGTGAGGATGCCGTTGGTGCGCAGGTGTTCGACGACGAGGTCGGCGGAGGCCTCGGGGGTGATCGTGCCGCTGGCGTCGAGGCGGAGCTCGGGGTGCTCGGGAGGCTCGTAGGGCGAGTCGATCCCGGTGAAGTTCACCAGCTGACCGGCGCGGGCCTTGGCGTAGAGCCCCTTGCGGTCCCGGGACTCGGCGACGTCCAGGGGGGTGTCGACGTGGATCTCGATGAACTCGCCGGGCTCGAGGAGGTCACGGGCGAGCTGGCGTTCCGCGCGGAACGGGGAGATGAACGAGGCGAGCACGATCACCCCGGCGTCGACCATGAGCCGGGCGACCTCGGTGACCCGGCGGATGTTCTCCACCCGGTCGGCGTCGGTGAACCCGAGGTCCTTGTTCAGCCCGTGCCGGACGTTGTCGCCGTCCAGCAGGTAGGTGTGGAAACCCTGCTCGTGCAGCCGCTTCTCGACGAGGTTCGCGATCGTCGACTTCCCCGCGCCGGACAGGCCGGTGAACCACAGCACCGCCGGGCGCTGCCCCTTCGCCTGGGCCCGGGCGGTCTTGTCGACCTCGACGGCCTGCCAGTGCACGTTGTCCGCGCGGCGCAGGGCGAAGTGCAGCAGCCCGGCCGCGACCGTGGCCCGGGTGAACCGGTCGATCAGGATGAACCCGCCGGTGTGCCGGTTCGTCGTGTACGGATCGAACGGGATCTGCCGGTCGACGTTGATGTTGCACACGCCGATCTCGTTGAGGTCCAGGGTGCGCGCGGCGGTGTGTTCCAGGGTGTTGACGTTGACCTTGTACTTGGGTTGGGCGATGGTGACACTGCTCGTCCGCGCCCCGATCTTCATCAGGTAGGGGCGGCCGGGCAGCATCGGCTCGTCGGCCATCCACACCAGGTGGCACTCGAACTGGTCCGCGGCCCCGGGCGGGTCGATCGCGGTGGCGATCACATCGCCGCGGCTGACGTCGATCTCGTCGGTGAGGGTGAGGGTGATCGACTGGCCGGCGATCGCGGTGTCCAGGTCCCCGTCGGCGGTGACGATCCGCTCCACGGTGCTTTCCTGCCCCGAGGGCAGGGCCCGGACCCGGTCCCCGGGGCGGACCGTGCCCCCGGCGATCTGCCCGGAGAACCCGCGGAAGTCCAGGTTGGGCCGGTTCACCCACTGCACGGGCAGGCGGAACGACCCGGTGTGCGCGTCGTCGTCGACCGCCACCGTCTCCAGATGGCCGACCAGGGTCGGCCCGCTGTACCAGGGGGTGTTCGGGCTGGATTCGGTGATGTTGTCACCGGCCAGCGCCGACAGCGGGATCGCGACGATGTCGCTCAGGCCGATCCGGGCCGCGAACTGTCGGTAGTCCGCCTCGATCCGGGTGAACACGTCGCGGGAGTAGTCGACCAGGTCGAGCTTGTTCACCGCGAGCACGATGTGGCGGATCCCCAGCAGCGACACCAGATAGCTGTGCCGGCGGGTCTGCGTCAGCACACCCTTACGCGCGTCGATGAGGATCACCGCGAGATCCGCGGTGGACGCCCCGGTCACCATGTTCCGGGTGTACTGCTCGTGCCCGGGGGTGTCCGCGACGATGAACTTCCGCCGCTCGGTGGAGAAGAACCGGTACGCCACATCGATGGTGATGCCCTGCTCACGTTCCGCGGCGAGCCCGTCGACCAGCAGCGCGAAATCCAGCCCGTCGCCCTGCGTGCCGACCTTCTTCGAGTCCGCTTCCAGCGCGGCGAGATGGTCGGAGAACACCAGCTTCGAGTCGTACAGCAGCCGGCCGATCAGCGTCGACTTTCCGTCGTCGACACTGCCGCAGGTGATGAACCGCAGCATGCTCTTGTGCTCGTGCAGATTGAGATACGCCTCGATGTCGTCCGCGACGAGGTCGCTGGCCGCGTGCGCCATCAGAAGTACCCCTCCTGCTTCTTCTTCTCCATCGACCCGGACGAGTCATGGTCGATGACCCGGCCCTGGCGTTCCGAGCTCGTCGTCAACAACATCTCCTGGATGATCTCCGGGAGGGTTCCGGCGGCGCTTTCCACCGCGCCGGTCAGCGGGTAGCAGCCCAACGTCCGGAACCGGACACTGCGCTGCTCGGGCACCTCCCCCGGTGCCAGCCGCATCCGGTCGTCATCCACCATGATCAGAGCGCCGTCGCGTTCCACGACCGGGCGCGGCGCCGCGTAGTACAACGGCACGATCGGGATCTGCTCCCGGTGGATGTACTGCCACACGTCCAGCTCGGTCCAGTTCGACAGCGGGAACACCCGCACGCTCTGTCCCGGCGCCTTGCTCGCGTTGTACAACCGCCACAGCTCCGGACGCTGCGCCTTCGGGTCCCACCGATGCTGCGCCGAGCGGATCGAGAACACCCGCTCCTTCGCCCGCGACTTCTCCTCGTCGCGGCGCGCACCACCGAACGCCAGATCGAACCCGTACTTGTCCAGCGCCTGCTTCAGACCCTCGGTCTTCCACATGTCCGTGTGCGTCGCCGAACCATGGTCGAACGGGTTGATGCCCCGTTCCACGCACTCCGGGTTCTGATAGACGAGCAGGTCGACACCGAGCTCCGCGGCGACCTTGTCCCGGAAGTCGTACATCGCCCGGAACTTCCACGTCGTGTCCACATGCAGCAGCGGGAACGGCGGCCGCGACGGGAAGAACGCCTTCATCGCCAGGTGCAACAGCACGGTGCTGTCCTTGCCCACCGAATACAGCATCACCGGCCGTTCGCTCTCCGCCACCGCCTCCCGGAAGATCTGGATGCTCTCCGCCTCCAGGCGCTGCAGATGTGTCAGTCGGCCCATGCCAGGGCTACCCTTCTGCGTCCGTACCGGTGTGTCCGTACCGTCGACCGGCGTCATGACCGGGGCCTTTCCTCGTCGTTGCCGCCGGTGATGCCGCCGCCCGCAGTGCTCCCGCCCGCAGTGCCGCCGCCCGCCGCGGCCGGGGGCCGGGGCGGGCCGGCGGAAGTGAACGCGGTGCCGGGTGGGTCGAGCGCCCAGTCCGCGGGCGCTCCCCATTCCTCCTCGAACACGAGCTCGGCCATCGGGCGGCGGCGCACCGGACCGTGCCGGCCCGCCGGCCGACCCAGCGTGATGGTGCCGGCGACGAACGTGCCCTCGGGCACGCCGAGCAGCTCGCGCAGCTGCGCGTCGACGGCGAAGTTCCAGCCGGTGAACGCCCCGCCGTAGCCGAGCGCGCGAGCCGCCAGCAGCAGGTTCTGGCACGCCGGATACACCGACGCCCCCTCGGACGGAGTCGGGTCCCGGTAGCGCACCAGGCACGGCAGGATCAGCACGGGCACCCGCTCGAACCCGTCGACGAACTGCTGCATCGCCGCGGCCATCCGGGCCTTGGGCGAATCCGCGGCCGTCCCCGTCCCGCTGTCGTACCGGTCCCGCTGGCGCTTGCCGCCCCAGGTCCGCCTCGCGGCGTCACCGATCAGCTTCTTCGCCGCCCCGGCCTTCGGGCCGTCGGTCAGGACGATGAACCGGAACGGCTGCCGGTTAGAGCCACTGGGCGCCCTGGTGGCCGCGAACAGCATGGCGCGCAGCGCCTCACGGGGCACCGGCTCGTCGGTGTAACGACGGATCGCCCGGGTCGTCGTCAGGCCCTCCAGCAGGCCCACCGTGTCCACGGGCAGAACCGCCGCCGCCAGCTCCCGCGCCGCGTCGGAGCTGTCAGCGCACATCGGTCCACCGGGTCCTCACCTGGTTCGGGCGCGCCCGAACTCCGTGTGTCCGCTCTCGGTGCATCCTGCTCATCCTCCCGCCGGGCCGGCCGTCCTGCGCAACTTCTGCTTGTCTAGGAGTTGTTCCTCACGACGTGACCACCGGCAGGTTCATCCACCCCCGCGTCGTGGAGGTGTGGTCGAGCACGCAGTTGTCGCGGTCGACCTCCCAGCTGCTCCACCGCTTCAGCACCTCGTCGAGCACGACCCGGCCTTCCATCCGGGCCAGCGAGGCACCGAGGCAGAAGTGCAGGCCGTGCCCGAAGGCGAGATGCCGGTCGATCCGGCGGTGGATGTCGAAGGTGTCCGGGTCGGTGTAGTGCCGCTCGTCCCGGTTCGCGGAGGCGTTGAGCAGAATCACCGCGCTCCCCTCCGGGATGGTGCCGCCGTGGTGCTCGACGTCGCGGGAGACCACCCGGCCCTGCACCGGTGACGGCGACTCGAACCGGAGGACCTCCTCGATCGCCTGCGGGACGTTCGAGCGGTCCGCGGCGAGCTCCCGGCACTGGTCCGGGTGCTCGCCGAGCAGCTGTCCCGTCCAGCCGATGAGCCGGCGGGTGGTCTCGTTGCCGGCACCGGCCAGCACCGAGGTGTACGTCAGGACCTCGTCGCGGGTGAGCCGGCGGGTGGTGCCGGTCTCGTCCTCGAACTCGGCCCGCAGCAGCTCGGTCATCAGGTCGTCGGAGGGATGGGTGGCCCGCCAGTCGATGTAGTCGGCGAACGGCTGCGCCGTCGACCGGGCGTCGGTCGGCGCCGGCGCCTCACCCTCGGTGAGCTGGTGCCGCCGCGTGCCGGCGTCACGGATCGCCACCTGGTCGCTCTCCGGGATGCCGAGCATCATGCCGATGACCCGCATCGGAACGATCGCGCCGAGATCGGCGACGAAGTCGAAGCCGTCGGTGCCGACCAGCTCGTCGAGGATGCGGGCGCACAGCTCGCGCACCTGCGGCTCGAGCGCGGCCATCTTCCGCGGCGTGAACACCCGCGACAGCAGACCGCGGTGGATGTCGTGCAGCGGCGGGTCCTCCGCCAGGAGGTTGCCGGGTGGCAGCCTGATACCGGCTTTGATCACTTCGAGGATGAAACCCTTGCCCGAGGTGTACGTCCCGAAGTCCGTCAACGCCTTCTCGACGTCCTCGAACCGGCTCAGCGCGTAGAAGTCGTACTTCTCGTTGTAGTACAGCGGCGCGGAATCCCGCAGCCGCCGCCACACCGGGTAGGGGTTCGCGTCGATCTCGAAGTCGTACGGGTCGTAGTAGACGCTCTCGTCCTGCACTGCTTTCCTTTCGATGAGCGGTCGAGCTAGTGCGCGGTCCAGGCCGCCGCACGCGCGGTGTAGTCGGCGAACAGCGGGCGGATCCGGTCGACGTCGATACCGAACGTCGCCGGGTCCGGGTGGACGTTGCGCTCGCGCTTCTCCGCGTTCTCCCGCCACCATCCCTGCATTCCGGCCTCGAACTCCGGGGTGACGGGCTCGCCGAGCCAGGCGTAGAGCCCGCGGATCTCGCCGAGCGGATCACGCTGCATCGCCCGGAAGTCGATGTCGTAGAACCGGTCGTCGCCGGCCTTCTGGCGGAACGCCAGCGCCCGCTCCATGCCGACCGACCAGTGCTCGATGTTGAGCTGGCCGAGATAGCGCTCGTCGATGTCGTCGCAGTACGAACGGGCCACCGCGGCGTAGAGGTCGGCCACCGACACCATGACCTCGGCGGGATCGCGGTGCGTCATCACGAACCGGGCGTCCGGGAACACCTTGTCGAGATCGTCCAGGAAGAGCAGGTGGGTCGGGCACTTAAGCCGCCACGGCTGGGCCTCGAAGCCCCACTGCAACAGTTTCAGCGCACGCAGCTCGTACCGGTAGGTCGAGGTGAGATCGGCGTTGAGAAGCCACTTCGAATAGGACGGTACGTAGGCGAACGCCTGGAAGAAGTGCGCCCGGAAGTCGAGCGCCATCAGGCTCTGGCACTCCGTCGGGCCGGTCGCGCTGGCCGGGACGAGCACGACCCGGCGCGGCGAGGTCCGCTTCCGTTCCGCCACGTCGGCCCGGCCGTCCTCGATCCTCTTGTCGTCACCGTGGACCGTGGACGGCGGCGGGCAGGGCGCCGTCGCCTCCCACATCCGCAGCGACCGGGCGTTCGGGTCCTCGGCCAGCAGGAACGACAGCGCCGTCGACCCGGTGCGCGGCAGGCCGAGCCCGATCAGCGGCGCGGTGATCCGCTCGTCGTCGATCTCGGGCTGGCGCCGGTACCAGTCCTCGATCTGCAGCCGCTGGCTCAACAGGCCGACGATCATTTTGCGTAACGCCGCCTGGCCGGTGCTGTTCAGCGCGGCCTCCTGCTGGAGGGCGCGGACGAGCACCTCCAGGCCCTCCAGGAACGTGTCCTCACCGAAGTCGGTAAGTCCGGTCTCGGCGCGTGCGGCGTCGAGCAGTTCGTGATGCGCTCCCACGGTTTCTCCCCTTCGGACGTGGGCCGCCGCCCGCGGCGTGCGTCGCGGGTGGCTATGGGCCCAGGCGGCTATGCGACTATGCGACTGGGCGACTGGGCGACTGAGGATCTGTGCGTCGACGAACCCGCGGCTGACCGCGGGAACCCGTCCGTCAGGAGAAGTCGGAGCCGCCGTCGACGTTGACGTTCGCGCCGGTCATGTATGTGTTCCGGCGCGAGCCGACGAAGGCGATCACGGCACCGATCTCACGCGGGGCGCCCGCGCGGGGAAGGTGGGCGGGATGGCCGAAATGCTCCGTGATGCCGCGCATCACGGCGTGCAGGTCCTCCGGGTCGATGCCGATGCCGCGGGCCCACATGGCCAGGCCCTCGGAGGCGAAGCTTCCCGGAGACACGGTGTTGACGAGAATCTCGTCCGGAGCCAGGGTCAGCGAGAGGTTCTTGGTGATGCTGGTGACCATCGATTTCGCGGCGGTGTACGCGATCAGCGAGGCGGTCTGCCGCTTGGTCGAATGCGCGGAGATGTTGACGATGCGGCCCCACTCGGCGGCGCGCAGCAGGGGCAGCGCGGCCCGCACACACCGGACCATACCCAACACGCCGACGTCGACCGCGGCCAACCAGTCGTCGTCGGTGAGCTCCTCGAAGGGACCCATCCGGCCGCCTTTGGGGCCGGTCGCGTTCACAAGGGAGTTCAGTTCCCCCCACCGGTCACGGACGAGGCCGAACGCGGCGGTCACCTCGTCGGGGCGGGTGATGTCCGCGGGCAGGGCCACGGCGTCGGCGGCCCCCAGCTCCAGCAGACGGCCGACGGTCTTCTCCAGATCTGCCCGGTTCCGCGCCAGTACGGCCACCCTGGCCCCGTCCGCGGCGAAGCACTCCGCCGCCGCGAGGCCCATACCCTGGGTACCGCCCTGTACCACCACCGCGGCACCAGCTAAGCCAAGATCCACCTCGGTTGCCTCCGTCCACCTCGTCCAGCCGAAAGGGTTTGGCGACAGTATGATGTCACCAATATGAGCGTCCCGGCAACACCTGAGGAGGACGGCGGCGAGGCCGCCCGGCCTCGGCGGCCCTACGACAGCCCGCTGCGCCGTGAGCGAGCTGTCCAGACGCGTGAACGCATCGTCGCCGCCGGCTCGGCTCTCGTCCACGGATTCCCGGTCTGGGACTGGGGCGGCCTGACCTTCCGCGCGGTCGCGGAGCGGGCCGGGGTCGGCGAGCGCACCGTCTACCGGCACTTCCCCACCGAGCGCGACCTGCACAACGCGGTCATGCGCCGGCTGCAGGAGGAGGCGGGCGTCACCTACGAAGGGCTGGAGCTCGACGGTCTCCCCGACGTCACCAGGCGGTCGTTCGCGACGCTGTCCTCCTACTCCGTCTCCCGGTGGAGCCACCCGGAGCCGCGCCAGCCGGCCCTCGTCGCCGAGGACAGGCTGCGCCGCGACGCGCTGCTCAACGCCGTCATCCCGCAGACCGCCGACTGGTCCGAGGCCGAGCGCCAGACCGCGGCGGCCATGCTCGACGTGCTGTGGAACGTGCCGTCCTACGAGCGCCTGGTCAGCGTGTGGGAGTTCGACGGCGACGCCGCGACGAACGCCATCAACTGGGTCATCGGCCTCGTGGTGGAGGCCATCCGCGAGGGCCGCCGCCCGAGCTCGCCGTAGCGCCGGCACCTCCGCCGGGCGCAGGCCGACGGGCGTGGCCGCGCCCGGCCGCCGTGGGAAACCCGGCAGGCGCGGCCGCTGTCAGATCCGGGCGCCCTTCTCCAGGTTGCAGCGGCGGCAGAGCAGCTGGAGGTTGTTCACGCTGCTGGCCCCGCCACGGCTGTGCGGGATGACGTGGTCGAACTCCAGGTACTCGGTGGCCTGGCACTGCACGCACGCGCCGCCGTCACGCTGCCAGACCTCGGCCTTCACCACCTGGGAGATGGCACGGCTGTCCCGGGCGCCGGGCGCGATCACCAGCCGGCGGGCGATCCGCAGCGTGCCGGCGAGGACCGCCGCCACGTACTCGGGGTCCCCGACCTGGTAGGTGCCACCGCCACGGCTCGTCGTCGCCGAGACGTCGATGGTGCCGTAGCCCGCCGCGACGGCCACGATCTTCGACCAGGCGGTCTCCGTCCCGCCGCCGTTCTGGGCGAGGAACCGCAGCTTGCGGCTGCTGACGACCAGACGTCCGGGCGTGTGCCGGGGACCGCTCGCGAGCTGGCGGACCTGCACCACGTCGGTGTCCAGGTGCACGATCTCGTCGAGATCGAGGTGCAGCGTCGAGGACGTCTCCCGCGGCAGGTCGCCGTTGCGGATGCGGGAGAGGTCGAGCCCTCGGCGGAGCCTGCGGCGCATCTCCTCGACGGCCGGGTCCACGACGCCCAGGCGGCGGACCTCGTCCTCGAAGAGCTGGTACTCGTGCTCCTCGATGATCTCGTCACCGAACGCGAAGGTGACGATCCGCTGGAGGTAGGCGAGGGCGACCGACCGGAACACCTGCTGGCCGGCGGCCTCCGGCACCAGCTGGAAGCGCAGCTCGGCCCACAGCGCGTCCAGCCCGGGCGCGCCGGGACCGGCGTCCACCGCCTCGACGAGCCGCCGCCGCCAGTCGGCCAGGACCCGGCGGATCTCGTCCTCGCACGCCACGCAGGGCACCGGGGCGGAGAACAGGCGCCGCCGCTTCGCCGCGCCGCACCTGCCGCAGGTCGCCTCCGACTCGACGAAGGGCTGCCTGGTGCGGGACGCCCAGGTCGTGCCGTCCCACCACCGCAGCAGGCCGGGCGCCGCGGGGTCGGGGTACCAGTCGGCCCGGCGCGCCGGCTCGGCCGGTCGGAGCGGTGCGGGCGGTCGGACCGGTGTGGGCGGTCGGACCGGTGCGGGCGGCGGCGGCGATGCGGGTGGCGAGGCCGCGATCCCGGTGGTCTCGTCGTTCCCGGCGGCCTCGTCCGGCCCCTCGACGGAGATCCCGAAGCTGCGGGCCAGGCCGGCGAGGCCGCTGGCCCAGCCCTGGCCGACGGCGCGGAACTTCCACCCGCCTCCCCGGCGGTAGATCTCGCCGAAGACCATCGTCGTCACCGGGTCGGACGTCGCCGACGCGAACTCGACGAGCGGCCGGCCCGCGACGCCGTCGATGCGCAACCGCAGGCCGTCGACCTGGGCGAAGGTCCCGTCGTCGACCGACCCCGCGACCACCACGGTGACGATGTCGGGCTCGACGTCCGGCAGGGCGACGGTCAGCGTGGCGCCGGCACCGGCACCGGAGGAGACGAGGCTGACCGCGCCGGAGCTGTGCCGGGGCTGGTTGTAGAACACGATGTCGGCGTCCGACCGGACCTGGCCGGCGCTCGTCACCAGCACGGCGCAGACGTCCACCGGCTCGCCCGAAGCCGAACTGACGACGGCTGTGACGACCTCCGTCGGTATGACGGTGTTGGCGCCCTTCGGCAGGGTCGGTACAGCGACCATCGGTCCTCCATCAGCAGCCCGGGCCGTCGGAGGACAAAGCGGTGCCGCGCGACGCCCGACCAGACGGCCGCCCCCTCGCGGCAAACAGGAATATAAGGCTCCCTGTTTCGTAAAAGTTATCGGTCAGTGTCACGACCGATCACGGCGGGCCTCGACCCGGCGCTCAGGCCGTCAGGCGGGCGTCCAGCTCGGTGAGGGCGGCGAGCGCGCCGAGCCGCACGGAGACTCCTGAGCCCGGCGAGAGCCTGTCCGGGGCCGGGTTGACGCGGATCAGCCGCCCGCCCGCGGCCGACTCGGCCATGCGGCGCACGGTGGGCACCGCCGTCCCCGCGCCGATCTCGACGACCACCAGCCGGCGCCCGGCGCCGGCCAGCGCGTCCAGCCAGGACGAGCAGGCGCGCAGCATCCGCTCGGAGCGTGCCCCGAGCCAGTTCCAGTCCCCGAACATCAGGATGTTCGGCCGGGCCAGCGCGCCGCACCGCGGGCACCGCGGCAGCGGCTCCCGGGCACGCATCGTCTCCGGGTCGACGTCGACGTCGACCCCGTCGGCGGGCCAGACGTCCGGCCCGCAGGGGCCGTGCACTGAAGATGGTGCACATAGCAGCCATAGTAACCTATGACGCTATGAGCACGCTATACCCCGATTCGTCACCGAGTGCGACGTATGCGCGCATGAGTCAGCTCAACGTCGACGGAGAGCGGATCGACGAACAGATCACGATCACGGACACCTACGCGGCAGCCCACGGGCTGACCGTGGTTGCACGGTTCGTCGACAACGGGGCGTCCGCGTGGCGTGAGGGTGTCCAGCGGCCCGGGTTCGACGCCCTCATGGAGGCGATCCGGGCAGGCAAGGTACGCACCGTGCTGGTCTGGCGAGAGTCACGCATCACGCGGGACGTCGGCGTGGGTGATCGTTTCGAGAAGGCAATGAAGGCCGCCGGTGCCCGCCTGATCTCAACCGACGGAAAGACGAGCACCGTCTATGACTTCACCCGGTCGGCGGACTGCGGCAACTGGCGGAGCGCAGTAGCGCAATCGACCGGGGATTCCGACATCAAGTCGGAGAACGTCCGCGCCGCGAGGCGCCGCAAGGCGGAGAGGGCCGAGTATATGGGTGGCCCGGTCGGGCTGGGGTGGCGGAGCGAGTACCGCCGGAACGGATCGAAATGGTCGATCCGCTGGATTGTAATACCGGAACAAGCGGACGAACTCCGCAAGGCGGCGGCGGAGGTTCGCAAGGGGACTGCAATCAATGCGATTTGCAGAGACCTGCACGCCCGTGGGATCACGACAAACGAGGGTAAGGCGATCGTCCCGACGACGCTACGGGGATACCTTCGCCATCCGCGTATTGCTGGCCTGTTCGCTACAGGCGGTTCTACTAGGACGTGGGTGACGGACGGGCGAATGATGTCGAACATGGAACCTGTCCTAACGCTCGCCGAGTGGGAAAACACGGTCAAGGCGCTGGACGCCATTTCGGGGCGTCATCGTTCGACGGGAACCCGGGTAAAGTATCTTTGGGCAGGATTCATATCCTGCTCCAAGTGCGAAGGGAAGTTCATTCGGGCAACTACGCGCCGCGGGAAGCCTGACGAATTTTCATCCTGGCGTCACAAAGCTGGACGGGGCAGCGACTACAGTGACTGCGACCTTTGGTTTTCTTTCGCGGCCAAGCCGCTTGAGAAGCTGCTGGAAGACCTCGTGTCTGCCTACCTTGCTCGGCACCCGTGGACGCGGTCCGACGCCGTGTCGGCGGTTGAGGGCCTGCGCAGGGAGCGGCTCGCAGTCCTGGCGAAGCTTGACGACGCAGACGCACAGCTAGAGGCAGAGGAGATTGCGCCCCGCACCCACACCGTGGTCACCAGGCAGCATGAGTCCCGTCTCGCGGACCTCGATCAGCAGATCGAAACGGGAACGCGGGCAACCGTCCAGCTCGACCCAGCCGAGGCGGTACGCGCGTGGGGCAGCGAAGACCTGAGGGCCCGTAGGCGTGTCCTGTCCGCCATCTTGGACACGGTAGCCGCGTACCCGGACCCCAACGCTTCGGACCTTCGGCGCTTGCGCCCGGAGGACAGGGCTCCCTACCGCGACCGGCTGGACGTCCGGTGGCTACACCAGGAATGATCTCCACCCGACAGCCCCTCTCGGGTGGATACGGGCAGCGAGGCATGTTACCTTACCGGGGCGCTGACCCGCCCTACCGTCCGGCGAGAAAACGACGGAGCAACAGCAATCCGATTTGTTTGCATTCCTCTGTCATTTCTTTCGCTGGACGGTAGGGTCTTTTATTGCGTTCGTATGATTCTGATGCTTCCTGGATTGCGGCGATGGTGGGCAAGGCGCCTACCCCTTCGCGGGCAACCCATACCGAAATAGTCGACGCTCTTACGTCGTCATCTCCGATACCAGATGCCGTCACCGTCGCGCTGACTTCCGTTCCGCCTCCCGCGGCGGCCGAGCACCTTCCCCGTGCCGCGTGATCACGGTCGCGTTCACGATCCTTGACCTCGACATGGTGGAAGCGGCCATGTCTGCCGATCCGCAATGGGCAGCGTCTGCCCTGTGCGGGAAGTTGGACGATGCCGCCCTGGCGGTCGACCGATTCCCGGACGGGATTGTTGCCGACCCCATAAAGACGCGGGAGCGGGTAAAGGTCAGCCTGTCAACGGAAGATGTTGACGCTCTCCGAAGCGCGTTGCATGCACATCAAATACGGTGGACAGCGAACGGCCATGGCGGAGAAACCGAGCGGAAACGGCGAATCTTGGCAAAGCTGGACGGGGTTCCGTATGTCCGCCCGGCCAGGGCCAATGGCGCGTTTGAATGGTTCTGGCATCCGAGTGGCGGGCTGCTACCCGCCATGATGGCGTCACAGAGCGTAGCAGCATAGTCACAAGACTACGAGTTACCGGCTATATAAGAGAAGCCCCCGGGAGGGGGCAGCAACGGCCGAGGCCGCAGGCCCGAGGCCGAACAGCACAGTCCGGTAGTAACAGCTCGGTACAGCAATGGCCAGGGCCCATCTAGGGCCCTGGCCTACCGCTACAGCTATTGGCGCCTCTCGGCGCAACACATCTGTTCGCTTCCGCTCACCCACCGCGCAGCACCCCCCGATGGGGTGCTGCTGCTACTCGCCCTATAGGGCTCGCTCTCGCTCGCCCTGTGGCTACTGCGTTTCCCACCCTAGAGGAACCCCATTGCCTAAACTCCCCTGCCTCGCGTGCGGCAGGCTAAGCGACCACTCGCGCTGTCCAGCCCACACCCCTAATCGCCCGTCAAGGCCTAAGCCCTCGGCGCATAGTCGAGGCTACACGGCGCAGTGGCGCGCCTATGCGCGTGCCGCTATAGCAGAGCACCCATGGTGCGCTGCCTGCGGTACCGCACAGGATCTAACCGCAGACCATGTAACCCCATTGGCCCGAGGTGGTCATCCCCTCGGGCCCGTGGTGGTGTTGTGCCGTAGCTGTAACAGCCGCCGAGGCGATGGCCCTATGCCATCGCTGCCGTACCTCTGAGCGGCCCACTGGGAAAGTGGGGCCGCCGATCCCTGAGACCCCGGTCTATCGTTTTGGTCGCGCGTCTGCGCATGGGCCAACCTGTGACCGCCGGAAAGTCTGAGCCCTAACCCTGAGACCCCGGTCTCTTCGAGAAAAACAAGCGTCTCCACATCGGCTGATCAGTGACAGGCCGTTGGTGGATTGGCTGTGATCTGTACGGATTCCCTCGAATATGCCGAGCATCACAGATCATCTGCGGGACGCGCCGGTGTGCGTCCCTACATAGATAAGAGTAGAGGCCGAAAAACGGCACTAAACCCCTTCCCATACCCTTGCGGGCCAGGAACTTCCGTCTCCATAGCAGCAAAAAGCGGGACGGAACCCCCACGTCAACCCCTCATATCGGAGTAGCCCATATGACCAGCCTATGCGCTCTGTGTACGGCCGAGATCCCCCACACCGGGAGCCCTGGTAGGCCGCGCGTGTACTGCGATGCGATTTGCCGCGAGGCCTCGGGTCGCCTCCGTGGCGTGAGCCGTCCGGATTACGTCATCGCCCACCAGGACCATGCGAACGCGAACCAGGGTCGCAGCGTCTTCTACGCCTCGGCTCGGGACGCCGAGGCCGATCCGCGTACGGCGGACCATTGGTCTGATCTGGCCTCGGCATACGCCGAGGTGGCTCGACTACTCGTGAAGCCGATTCCGTACACGATCGGTGCGGCACAGCTCATCCCCGACGATGCCGTTCTGGCTTCCGTCTCGGCCTAACGACACCAGTAACCAAATACAAGTTCACGGAACACGTGGCGCCACCAACAGGTGGGCGCTTTTTCTATGTGCGCAGACGGGCGACCCGAACACTTTAGGGCTACGGCCATTACGAAACGGGTGCCGTTCTGTCTCTGCGACAGAATTGAATGGAACCACCCTTGTCTTCAATGCTTGAAGCGATGACCGAGAAGCGCAACGTCATTTGGAACCGCGCCAAGAGCATTCTTGATGCGGCTGACGGGCGAGGCACACTAAGCACCGAACAGCGCGCCGCATATGACGCGATGATCGTCGACCTTGACGCGACGGACCTTGAGATTCGGCTCACGGCAGAGCGCGAAACCAGGTCGGAGAAGGCTGACGCGCTGCGCAGCGATGCCGTGGCGCGTGGTATCCCGCTCGGCGGGCAAGGCGCGCAGAACGGCAGCATGGCTCTGACTGGCGAGCACCGGCACGGTGAGTGGGTGGCCTCAGAGTTTCGTGCTGGTGAGCTGCTGTCGACGATCGGGTCCGGGGGTCTCACCCCGTCGCAGAGAGCCACCCGATTCGTTGACCTGCTCACGCCTGCCACCGCGTTCCTGTCGAGTGGGGTTCAGCGGGTTTACATTCCCGACGGTTACGACTCTTACGACCTGCCTGTTATCAATACTGACCATGCGGCGGCTTGGGCCGCCGAAGGTACGGACATGAGCACCACGGGTTTTACTGGCTCGCTGCTTCCTGTCGTGCCGAAGAAGATTGCCGCACTGGCCTATCTGTCGGATGAACTGGTTGGTGACAGCTCCCCTTCCGTCCTTAACGAGGTCGGAAGGTCGATGGTGCGCAGTATCGGGCTGAAAATAGACAGCGCAGCTTTCGCCGCGACGACCGCTAACGGCCCTGGTGGGCTTGCGGGAGTGTCCGGTAATTGGAACGTGGACGCGGGAGTGAACGGCGCCCTACTGACCAACCTGGACACCGTCGCGGATGCCGCGGGGAAGGTGCTCGGTGCCGGTGCGGCCGATCCGGTCATTGTCCTCCACCCGGACCTTTGGTCACTGCTGACCCGGCTGAAGGCCGAGACCGGATCTAACGTCCCACTGGTTTCGGCGACGACCGGTGTTGCCGGCGGGATCGAACGGCGCCTTCTCGGGTATCCGGTCTACCTGTCCAAGCAGATCAGTCTGACCGAGGCACTGGGTTCGTCGGGTAACGTGACCACCTCAATCTGGATCTACGATCCCAGTCAGGTCTACGCCGTGTTCCGTCAGCCCGGGGACGGTCCGATCATCGAGAATGATCGTGGATACTCGCGGTTCAAGGAAGGCCTGACCGGTCTTCGGGCGATCACCCGTGTCGGATTCGGCTTCCCAGTGCCCGAGGCCATTGCCCGCGTCCGCGGCATCAAGCTCGTCTGATGCCGCCGAGGCTTACCGTGGAACAGCGAACCATCCGCGATCTGTACGCCCTGCGGGCCGCGGTGGCCTTCGACCAGGGCCATGCACCCGATGCCGCGTTCGCCGATCAGTGCGCTGTGAAACTGCTGCGCATTGACGGTTGGATAGAGCGGCTGGAAAGAGGCGAGCCGCTGCCGGCGGAATGGGTGGCCCGATGGCAGTGAGGAAGTCCAGCGCCGAGGCGCTGTGGGGTCCGCCTACCGCCGGACCGGGCGGCATCGCTTGGCATCCCAGCCGGAACCCCTGGCTACGCTTTGAGACTCCGCAGGGATGGCGGAATGCGCGGCAAGCGCACCGTGCCGCGGTCAACAGGCGGAATGCTGCCGTGTGGGTGGCCACACAGAACATGGACGGCTAGGCCGTCCGATGGCTCCACCGTGAGAGTCACGCGACCGCGAGGCGCGTGCAGGGTCCTCTTTCTCCCCTGGGCAACTCTCACGGTGGAGCCGTTTTTTTATGCCCGCATGACCTCCCGTAGGGTCCTTCCCTACCTCGGGTACCTCGGGCGGTTTTCGTCCGCCTCCGTGGCCCTCAGGGCCCTTAAAGGGCGAGACGGGCCGTCAGTCGACCACGGCGAGCCGAACCCGCCGGGCGTCGTCCCATAGTTCTTCCACCACGAGATCTTCATCGTTGAGCGCGCGCCTGACGATCTCCCTAACCGGGGCCCGGCGGATCTTCCACATCGGGACGTACCAGACGGTAGGTACCCCGTCCGTCTCTGGGCCCTTCACGACCGCGAACGGCACGTCATCCCGCCCCTGTGATCGCGGGACGCGCCCCGGTGTCTGCGGACGGAGCGTCTGCGCCATCGTCAAAGATCCGCACCCGCGACGCCCCGGGCATGAGGCGCACAAGCCGGGCGGCCACCTCGGGAAGGTCCGCGTTGCGGAGGACCAGGGGATCAACCATCGTGACCGCCGGGGGCCGCTCGACCGCTTCGAACTCCATGACGATCAACATCAGCTACCCGGCCGGTGCGTGAGCCGAGGCGCCTGGCGGTGCCGCCGTTCGATCCTGTGCTGTCTCGTCTCGGCACGTACCTCGTCCGCCAGGACGGCCGGGTTCTTCTCTTCCCACAAGATCCGCGACCGGGCGTCGTCTAGCAGCTCGACCGTGGCCACCCCAGGCTCCGCCAGGGCCTCCCGCGCGAGCTTCTGTAGGCCGGTCTCGATGGCCTGCGGCCAGTCGATGAAGACCGTGGATGCCACGACCCCACCTCGACTCGTCTTGACGTACGGCATGCCGCCCCCGCTTCGGTCCGCTCATCTGGGAGCCCCTGGCAGGCCAGCGTGGGTGCAGTAGCTCACCAGGGGCCGCTAAGCGGACGCCCCGGCTACCTCCCCGATTGCTAGCCGGAACGTCCAACATCACCCTGACGCAAACCGAGGGACGCGGTTACCGCGCGTCGGGGACGTAGCGGGACGTCCCGGATATGATCGTCGCGTCCCCTACCCGTCCCGAAGCGTCCTAGCTCAGGAGGGAGGCCGCGAGATGCCGAACGAGCGCCTACGCGGCAGCATCGCCGGTGCCGGCCTCACCGTGGAGCGGCTCGCCGAAATCGTGGGAGTCGACCCGAAGACCGTAGAGCGTTGGGTGAGTAAGGACCGCATCCCGCGACGCGCGCACCGATCGGCGACGGCCACAATCCTAAAGGCCGATGAACTGTACCTGTGGCCCGCACTCTTGGATGACGTGCGGGAAAAGTCCGCGAGCCTCGCGGAATTCGTTGCGCTGTATCCGCATCGCGGCGCGGTCCCTCTTCACCTCTGGTCATCCCTCTTGGATCAGGCCCGAGACTGTATCGACATCCTGATTTACGCTGGCCTGTTCTTCATGGATGGAACACCCGACATCGCCAAGACGCTGATACGCGCGGGCGAAAGCGGTGTACGGGTTCGCCTGGTACTCGGCGATCCCGATTCTGAGGCCGTGGCATTGCGTGGGGCCGAAGAGGGCGTGTTCGGCGGCGTGGCCGCGCGAGTCCGACTGAGTCTCACCCACCTACAGGACGCCA
Source organism: Frankia sp. Hr75.2 (assembly GCF_949319125.1). Classification (NCBI taxonomy): domain Bacteria; kingdom Bacillati; phylum Actinomycetota; class Actinomycetes; order Frankiales; family Frankiaceae; genus Frankia; species Frankia sp. Hr75.2. The sequence goes on from NZ_CASGGV010000354.1 coordinate 48,907, forward strand.
TCGGCGCCCCCGGAGTGGAAATCCGGCTGCAATCAGCAACGCTCTACAATTCCGTATTCCGCTTCGATGAGACCTTGCTCGTGAACACGCACGCCTACGGGGCTCCAGCCTCGCAGTCACCCGTGATCCACGTACAGCGGGTGCCGGGCGGACGGCTGTTCGACCACTATCTGTCCAGTTTTGACAAGGTGTGGAGCCGTTCGGTTCCGGCCTCAGAGAAGGGCACCGCCTAATGGCCCGCCGAGACTTCTACGATGATCCCGCTGCGCCGAAAGCCAATTCGCTTGTACCCGCTACCACCGTTGTCGTTCCCGACGAGGAACGCCGCGTGCTACTCATCCGCCGGTCGGATAACGGGCTTTGGGCTCTCCCTGGCGGCACGATGGACGTGGGCGAGTCGCTACCTGGCACGGCGGTCCGTGAGGTCAAGGAAGAGACCGGGCTCGATATCGAGGTGACCGGGATCGTGGGTACCTACACCGACCCACGTCACGTGATCGCCTACGATGATGGCGAAGTCCGACAGCAATTCGCCATCTGCTTTGAGGCCCGGATCGTGGGCGGCACGCTGCTTGCCGATGGCAGCGAAGCGAAGGACGCCCGATTCTTCGCCGCCCCGGAGCTTGACGGGCTGAACATCCATCCGTCGATGCTGCTTCGGGTGACTCACTTCCTGGAATCCCGGGCGACGCCCTATGTCGGGTAGCCCCCGGCCGAAACCGGGGGCGCTCGACCGTCAGGGGCTACGCCGCGCGGGACGCTGTCAGCCTGTCCAGGCTCGCCCTGCTCACCCCGTCACGGAGCCTGACGAGCTTGCCCCTGCTGGGCGCGCAGTACGCCCGCACCGTCCCGAGCGTCACCCCCAAGGCCGCCGCAACGTCGGCGTAGCTGACCACGTCAGGGGCCACATCAGGGGCCGTGGCGACCGCGTCAGGGGCCCGGTCGGGCCCGGCGAGCACGGTGACCGTGAACCCGGGCGTGGTGGCGGCCGGACGGCCGAACAGTTCCGCGATCACGTCGTGGCGAGTGACGATCTCGCCGAGGCCGATCCGGCGTGCAAGTTCGATCCTGACCTGTCCACGCTGTCGGGGTGAGAGCCTCACGCCGCCGCACCCGCGATCGACCGGGCCAGGGCGGCAAGCATCAGGGGTGAGCACACCTTGCCTGCCATCTGCCTGCGCGCTTCGTCCACGGCCCAATCAGGGGCCGTAGCGCCGGTCCCCTGGCGGGGCGGGATAAACGTCCGGACGGGAGTGTCAGGGAGGTTCGCGGGTTCCTGCCACGGCTGTCGTCTTCTGATCTTCGATGCGATTCTGCCCGAGCGCTTGCGCGACGGGTTGTTTTCCGGGGAAGAGCAAGAACCAGGGAGGGTCCCGATCTGCCGGACGCTGTCCGATCCATGATCGGTACCATTCGGGTCGGTTTGGGTCCGGCTATCCGGACGCTCCGCCTCGGCGAAGAGGAGACGGTAGACCGCGTTGCGGCCTCGGCGAGCACGCTCGGCGAGGGCGACCAGGCCGCGGGCCGCGAGGCGCGCGATGGTGGCGGAGAGCTGTGACCGGCCGAGGCCGGTCCGTGCGGTCAGGATCTTGTGTCCGGGGCTCGCGACATCACGGCCGGACCGGCAGTCCTCCGCCAGGGCGACGAGGGTGACGCGCTCTTGCGGACTGAGTTCGCCCGGCAGTAGGTCCCATGCGGCTAGCTGGTGTCCCAAGGACATGGTGGTACCTTTCAGGTGGTGTGAAGTGAGGGCCGGTGCGCTAACACCGGTTCGGAGAGGGCCAGGGGCTTCCCCTGGCCCTTCTCTCATCTGCTCAGTCGGTGGCGCCGTAGCGCCTAGGCGTCGGTCTGGTGCACCTGCACCGACCACCCATCGGGCGCCCAGTCCGCCAGCTCAGGCCATGAACCCTGCGGCAGTTCCCGCCCTGGCGGGACGAGGGACAGCACCGCGGCCGTCAGCTCGGCATCGACGTCCGGGGCGAGCGCGACCACGGTCACGGTGCCGTAGGTGCGGATTTGCCATACGCCCTCTACGCCCTGCTCTGTGTAGTCCACCGTCCGATCCTCTCGGACGGTGGCGACGCGGGAGCGGTAGAGGGCAACCATGACGATCCCGGCAAGAGTCAGCCAGATGTGCGCGGTGAAGATCCGCCCGGCCGGGCGGACGGGCGGAACGACGCTCGCGCGGCCGAGGGCCGCATCGGCGCATGTTCCTTCACAGGCGAAGGTCTGCGTGCCGGTGTGGGACACCCCGACCGGCACGGACGCGACCGTGGAAAGGTCGGCGGCACAGCACAGGCAGGCGGTACCGTCTGCCTGTGCCTCGGAGAGGCGGACAGCCATCCGGCCGATCTTGCCGGTGTTACTGAGTTCGTAGCTGGTGGATCGAGCCGTGGACCTCGGCCACGTCGACGAAGCCCGCACGCTGGAACTGGCCGTCCACGTTCGAGGTGAACGCCCACATCCCGGCCGGCAGCCCGGCACCCCACCGGCGCAGGACGTCAAACCCCGCGTGCGGCACGGTCCCCCGGTACAGGCCGAGGCGGTGACCGTAGAAGCCCCAGGCGAGGGTCGGGTCGGCGCCGAAGTGGACCGGGTCGGCGAGCTGCGCGAACGACAGCCGCAGGCGGGCGTAGGGCGGGTACGCCCGCCAGAAGCCGGTGTCACCGCGGAAGTCGGGCAGGCCGGAATCCACCCCCATGCCCGCACCAGCGCAGACGAGGAGCGCGTCGGCCTCCCGCAGCAGGGCGGCGGCCCGGTCCAGTTCGCCGGGGCGGTCCAGTTCGCCGGGGATCGGTGTGCTCACCGTTCCATCATCACCGCCGGCGCGGCGCGGATATCGGCGCGCGTGTCAGGGTCGGTGTCGCGAAGTCGGGGCGGGGTCACCGGGTTGGCTCGCTCGACCGGCCCGGACCGCCCGAACGCCATACGCTCGTCGGGTGGCGGAGCAGCGGCGGTCGCGCGGTGCCCTCGGCGGAACCGTCGGGGTGCTGGCCGCCATGGCCGTCGGGGTGGCGATGCTCCGCGGCTCCGGCTCCGGCTCGGAGACCGACGCCGGCACGGAGGCCGCCACGACCACGCCGACCGCTACAGCCACCGCCGCTCCCAGCCTCGCCGCCGTGGCTCCCGGCAGCGCGGGCGACGACGGCGGCGCTGGCACGCGGCCGGCCCCGGGGGCGCCGTACTGCGGTTCGAGCCGCTACGTCGAGGAGATCACCCTGCAGCGATGGGCGGGCGGGGATTTCCGTATCTCCGTGTGGCCTACCGAGGAGGCCCGGCACGCCGATGACCGGGATGCCGCGAGTGCCGAGATCTGGCAAGCCGTCCAGGGCTGTGTCGGTGGGGTGGACCCGGCGGTCGCGGAGAGCCTGCAGGACCAGCTCCGCTGCCATGAGTCCCTCGCGCTGGTACCGGGCCGCGGCGGCGAGGAGTACGCCACCGGCGACAGCTTCGACGTCGAGAGCTGGCGGCCGACCCCCGGACGCCGCCGCTGGATCTCCACCCGCTGCGGAAACAACCTCGGCACCGACCCGACCAGCGCCCCCCTGGCCACCGAACGCCCCGACGGAATCCCCCCGCAACACCGGGCCTCGGGAGAACACGCCTGACCCGAACTGTGGCGGTCCAGTGTCACCATGGACTCTCTCAACCGCCGCACATCGGATTCGCCCGCCGTGACGCCCACCCAAACCGCTGTATTTGTTGTTTGAATTGGCTGGAGAATGGGGGCACGGAAGGCACGGTATGAACATTTCACTGCTGGCTCGACGGATGGTTCCCGGGGATGTGTGGCTGGGGCATGAGCGGGTGATGGTGCCGGCGCGTTCCTTCTGGCGACGGGTGTGGGAGCGCCGGGGGATCGACATCACCGCGTCGATGGCCGCGGCGCCGTGTCTGGTCGTGGCACCGCATCCCGACGACGAGACCCTGGGCTGCGCGGTGGCCATCATGCGCAAACGCGCGGCCGGGACGCCGGTGACCGTCGTGCTGGTGAGCGACGGGGCCCGCGGCGGATCAGCGGCAGGCCCACCCGCGCAGCGCCTGGTCGAGAAGCACTCGCCCGCGGAGCTCGCCGAGATGCGACGGACTGAGGCGCGGCGGGCCTGCGCCCGCCTCGGTGTCGCCGAGACTGATGTGATCTTCCTGGGGTTCCCCGACTCCGAGCTGCCCGGGTGCGTCGACAGCGTCGCGGCCCGGCTCGGCGAGGTGATCAGCGCCCGGTCCCCCGCTCAGATCCTGGCGCCGGCCTCGTGCGAGGGACATCCCGACCACGATGCCACCCACGAGGCGGTGCGCCGCGCGGTGCGGGCGGGCGGCTTCGACGGAGAGATCCTCGAGTACACCGTGTGGCTGTGGACGCACTGGCCGTGGACCCTCGGCCACGGGACCGGACACTGGTCGGCACGACGGCTCCTGCTGGCACCGGTCCAACGGGTGCACGAACGGCGCCCGCTCCTGGTGGACGCCCGCGGCCTGCGGGAACGGCAGAAGCACGCCCTCGCCGCGCACGTCACGCAGGTCGGGCCCGGCGCGGAGGGCGATCAGCGCCCGGGTACGGGGGCGCCGCTCACTGGCTCCCTGCTGGCGACCTTGGAGAGTCGGTACGAGGTCTATGTGGCGGCCGACGGGCTGCGGCACCTCGATTTCGACCGTCCGTGGCGAGCTGGCGGGGCTCGGGGCACGGGGCGGCCGCACTCTCCGCCGCCGGGTCGCGGAAGTGGCCGTGGTCCCAGCCCTGGTCCCGTCCCTTCTCGTGCTCCCACGCCTGGTCCGGGCCCGGCCGCCCCGCACGGCCCGGCCACCGATCGTGATCCCGGGTCGGGTTCCGGTTCCGGGGACGGCTCTGGCCGATGAACCGGTCCCGGACGCGGATCCGGTCGTTGAACTCGGCGATTCCCCGCAGGTAGGCCGCCTCCTTCCGGCGGGCGATGGCCTGCGGGTCGAGCTCGGCCACCCCCAGCCGCCCGCGCTCCCCGACGGCGACCGCCCGTCCGGCGTCGAGGAGGAAGGGAGCCAACGCGCCGGCCAGCGCGCCCGGGTCACCGGTCTCCACCACGCTTCCCGCGCCCCACCGTTGCACGAAGGGGGCGATCCCGGTCCGCTTCGTCACGACCACCGGGCGCCCGGCCGCCATCGCCTCGGCCGCGACGATCGAGAAGCTCTCGAAACGGCTGGGCACGGCCACCACCCGGGCACCGCGATAGACGTCACGGACCTCACGCCCCGCCAGATGCCCGCTGAACTCGACGTCGAGGCGCAGCTCCCGGGCCCGGCAGGCCAGCCAGGCGCCTGACGGCACGCCGTCGATCGCGCCCGACGAGCGCCCGACGACCGCCAGCCGGTGGGCGACGCCGGCGGCACGCAGCCGCGCCGACGGCTCGAGCAGGACGTCCACGCCCTTGTAGGGCTCGAGCCGGCCCACCACCGCGATGGTCGGCTCGGTGCCGCGCGCCTCCGGGATGTCCCGCCACGGACCGGCGTCGAAGAGGTTCGGGATCACTTCGACATCGCGGTCGCCCAGCCAGCCGTCCCGCCGCAGCTCGTCCACGAGGAGTTGCGACGGGGATGTGACGACGGCGGCGAGGCTCGCGGACGCGCGGTCCAGCCGATCCGCCAGCTGGCCGCGGACGCCCACCGGCTGTCCGGCCATCCGGACTGTGAGCATCGTCGGGCAGTGCAGGTGGATCGCCAGCGGACGAGTGCGGCACAGGGCCTCGATCAGCCCGCGCGTCTCGCCGTCCTGTGTCTCGATCACGTCGGGGCGCAGGCCGATCTGGCGCATCCAGGTGCTGTAGGACAGCGCGAGGCTCGCCCGCAGCGCCAGCGAGTCGCGCGGATGGAGCGGACCGCGCAGCCGCGCGCCGAACCCGCCCAGCATCCTGGTGATCGGGACCTGCAGCAGCGGACGTCGGTGCACATGCACCCCGTGCTCCACCGTGTCGGTGAACTGGCGGCCCTGGGCACAGAGAACATGAACGTTGTGCCCGAGCCCCACCAGCGCCGCCGCGAGTGCGGCGGTATAGGTACCCGCGCCGTCCCAGACGATGGGCGGGTACTGCTCGCACAGAAAAAGAACGGATAACGTCCGGAACCTTCGGAGGAATCCCATAGTTCCCCAGATCCCACCCTTCAACGAAGGTGGTTAAAGGTAAGACAGCGCACGCACGTTACTCCCGACGACCTTGGCGGCAGCGGCTGGCGTATCGGATTCTTCACCAGCGTTAACCACCATCCAAATTTCGGTACCGGCCGCCACTAATCTTCGTTGCGCGCGGAATGCCACCGGTTTACGCGGAAAGATCCGCCGCCGCCGCCGCGGCGGCAGGCCGGCTGGCCAGCCCGTCGTAGCGGCCGTCACCGGACACCGGCGGCCGTCAGCGAATGCCGGCGGCCGTCAACGGATGGCGTCAGCGGGCAGCGGCGCCGGTCAGCGAGACGTCCAAGGTGGGTTTCGCGTTGGCCGGGAGCCACTGGCCGTCGCCGCCGGCCGTGCCGCTGCCGGCCACCGTGGGCAGTCGGCGCCAGCCCAGCCCGGGAGCGAGCAGGGAGAGGTCGCCACCGGGGCTGCGCACCAGGGGAAACCGCTCCTCCCAGGTCCCGCTCGCCGGGCCGGTGCCATCGGTGAACCCGACGACGAGCTCGGCGGGCAGCGACGCGCCGGCGGTCCCGATCTCGTCCGGGCCGGTGCCGGGGCCGGTGGTGAGCACGAACGTGTGCGTGATCGTCACGGGGACGCCCCGGCGGATGTCTGGCTGCTCCCCGTGCCCGGCCGGGCCTGACCCAGCGACCACGCCCGACCCACCGGCCGCGGCCGGTTTCCCCGCCGTCGCCGCGCCACCGGCTGCGTCCACCGGGACGGCTGTTCGCAGGGTGCGGACCTCCCCGCCGAGGCGGACGTACAGCCGCGCATCCCCCGACCGGACGGGTGCCGTCCCAGCGTCACCGGGAATCCGTACCTGTACACGGATCTCGACGCGGCTCCCGGTGACCTGCCTCAGCGGCACGAAGGACCCCCGGAAGCTGCCCGGGACCGCCGGGTTGGCGATCTCGTCCGGCCGCAGGCGGAACATCGCCCGGTCCGGCATCCGGTCAGGCAGCGCGGCCGAGCCCGGCCCGATGTCCGCCGCGAAGACGACGGGTCCGTCGAGGTCGGGGGCGTTCCGCAGCGAGTGGTAGGGGACCTGCGTGTAGCGGCTCGGGACCGTCGGCGTCACCAGCACCACGGCCGGCCCGCCCAGGTCGTCCGGGAGCAGCGCGGCCAGGAAGTCGTTGCCCTCGTTGACCCCGCGCTGCACGTCGATCCGGGGCTGCAGGGTCGGCACCGTGATCGCGACGAGCCCGGCGACGGCCACGGCCACAGCGCCCGGACGGACCATGCGCCCGGCCAGGCCGCGCGCGGTGCCCGAGGCGGATGAGCCCGGGCGGCGGGACAGCGGCGACTGTGCCGGGAGGAACGTCCACAGCCATCGAGCGCCGTCGGCCGCGAGGATGACGACCGGGGTGAACGCGGCCAGATGGTAGTGCGGGCCAAGGCCGTTACGCAGGCCCGGCATGGCAAACGCGGACCCCCACCAGAACGTGTAGCCGGCCAGCACCACGCCCGTCGTCGCGAGCAGGAACAGGCGCTCGAGCCGCCGCCGCCGCGGCGCCACCAGGCCGACGGCGGCCAGCGCGATCAGCGCGGCACCGCCGAAGAACCAGCTCGGCGCCACCTCGAACGTCTCCTGGAGGGCGTCGAGCGCCAGCCGGCGGGTGAACAGGAAACTCGACTCGGACGGCAGGATCCGGCGCGGGCCGAAACCGAACCGGTCCAGTGGGTCCGAGGCCGACAGCGGCATACGCAGGGGCGATCCGGTGACCCGCCAGCAGTAGGCGAGCAGGGCGACGACCAGCGGTAGCGCGCCGATCACCGCCCAGCCCGAACGCCGCAGCAGCGTCCCGAGCTCCCGCCGTCGCCGCACAGCCGCGAGCACGATCACGGGAAGGACCACGAGCACGACGTCGAACGGCCGGATCAACAGCACCAGCCCCAGGCCCGCTCCGCCGCCGGCAAGGGCGGCCCGCGCCCCCGTCCGCGCACCGCGCAACAGCTCCGCGCTGGACAGGACGAGCACGGCTGCACCCGGGGCGTAGGCGAGTGGCAGTGCCGTATGCAGGAGGACCAGCGGCGAGAGCGCGACGCCCACAGCGGCGGCCACCGCGCTCCAGGCATGGTCGAAGAGCTCGCGGGCGAGGCGGTACGTCCCGACGACCCAGACCCCGGCGACCGCGGCGGGCGCCACGGCCATCGTGCCGAACAGCGCCTGGGACAGCGCGAGCAACGCCGGCCAGCCCGGCAGGTACTTGGTGAACACGCGGCCGTCGTGCACACCCGTCAACCACGGCCGGAAGAACGGTTCGACGGCGCCCGCGTCCAGGGTCAGCCGCCCCTCGAGCAGCATCCGCGCCTGGAGGATGTACGCGGCCTCGTCCGCGTCGCCGGAGCCCTCCGGGTACAGCGTGACCCGCAGGACCAGGCTCGCGACGAAGGACAGGAGCGCGACCACCGCGACGACGCCGGCCGACGACCGGAACCGGGACAGAGACAGGGACAGAGACAGGGACGACCGGGCCCACTGGAACTGCCGGCTTTGCCGGAACCGCCGGAACCGCCGGCCTCGTGGGCCTGCGTGCGTGCCCGCTCCGGACGGCTCCGCGTGACCGGTGCCGTCGGCCAGGTCGACGGGTGTGCCCGGGAGCGTCCCGGCGGTGCTGTCCGCCGTGGTCGGACCACCTCCGGTCGACGCGCCGACCGGGGAGTCGACAGTCATCGGCGGCGGGGTGCGGCGACGTCCGTCATGGTCGCGCCGTGATCCGGCGCGGCGCGTTCCCGGTCATCCGTGTCAGCCCCATCCAACCTCGATCACACCATTCATCCGTGATCTGTTGATCGCACCGAATGTGCCGTCCGCGGCGCCTGAAATGATAAGAAACCGCTCCGGGACGGCCGAAACCGGGGCTCGGCACCACGCGCCGGCCAGGGGCACCCCGGTGGACGTCGCGACCCGGCGGGCATGGCAGCCCGGCGAAGGGGCCTGACGGGACCTGGTGGCTCGGCAGCGACGGACGGGCTGACGGATGTGGCGGGCCGACAGAGGTGGCGAGCCGACAGACGGGAGTGGGCCGGACGACAGGGGTGGGCTGGCAAACGGGGGTCGGCCGACCGACATGGGTGGCACGGTCACCGTGGCGTCTCGGTCACTGTCCGGCCGGCGGCCCGGCGGCCCGGCGGCCCGGCGGCCCGGCCTCAGATCATCGGCAGTCCGGGTCCGGGACAATCCTGGTGTTGGCCGAGGGAATGTAGCCGTCGTCGGCGAAATGTGTGGTGGTGTAGCCGCGGAGGCCGTGGCCGACGCATTTCGTGGCCAGGTTCCCGAAGTGATCCGGAAAATTGAACACCTCGGCCGGCGTGTCATCCCCGCGCCGGTTCAGGACGGGCGCGTCACCCATCCCCCGCTTGTCGTCGTCGCCGCATCCGGACAGGAGTACCAGCAGCGCCACACAGGTCGCCGTCACCCCCGCCCGCGAGAGGATACGTCCCATGCCGGCCACTATCCCTCCGGATCACCCCGACCCGTGGCGATTGTCTTTTCCGCGACGTGACCGAACCGCGGGCATACGGTGTGGCCATGGCGACCTGGGACGACGTGCGCCGGCTGGCGCTGGCGCTGCCCGAGACGAACGAGAGCCCCTCATACGGTTCGGCCTCGTGGCGGGTACGGGACAAGGGCTTCGTGTGGGAGCGCCCCCTGCGGAAAACAGACCTCGCCGCGTTCGCCGCCCGCGGCGAGAAAGCGCCGGACGGCCCGGTCCTGGGTGTGCGCGTCGCCGACGAAGGAGTCAAGAACGCGCTGATCGCCGACAGCCCGGCGGTCTTCTTCACCGTCCCGCACTTCGACGGCTACCCGGCGGTCCTGGTCCGCCTCGACCGGATCTCCGTCGAGGAGCTGGACGAGCTGGTCGTCGAGGCCTGGCTGCTGCGGGCCCCGAAACGCGCCGCGAGGGCATACCTGGATGCCCGGTGACCTTCCGCCGAGCAGCGGGCCGACGTCGCGGGTATCGATTCTCCACGGCGGAGGCGTTACAGTCACCGCCATGGAGCCCGTCCAGGATTCCGGTACGGACGACTGCTACTCCTGCGGCGGTAATGAGGCGCTCAATGATCTGCCGCCGTGGCAACGAATCCTCGTCGGCACCGGTTGGCGGGTCGCGCACGCGATCAACTGCGCGCTGCCCGGATGGCTGGTCGTCATCGCCCGCCGCCACATCACCACGGTGGCCGAGCTGGACGCGGCGGAGGCCACCGAGCTGGGTCTCGTCACCTGGCGGCTCAGCCGGGCCCTGATCGAGGTGACGGGGTGCGCGAAAACATATGTCGCGGCATTCTCCGAGGCGGCGGGATTCACCCATCTCCACGTTCATGTCGTGCCCCGCGCACACGGCCTGCCGACGGACGAACAGGGCCCTGCGGTGTTCACCCATCTCCGCCGGCCAGCCGCGGAATGGGTGCCCGAGGGCACGATGGACGATCTCGCCCGGGCCCTCGCCGCGCGGATCGCGAGCGAGCCCTGACCACCGAGCCCTGACCACCGGAGCCGGGGCGGGCCGGGCCGGGCCGCCGCGGCCGCTCAGCGGTTGCGCAGGCGTTCCACCGCGCGGCGGTCGCGTTTGGTCGGACGTCCCGTCCCGCGGTCGCGAACCGCCATCACCGGAAGGCGTTCCGGGGGCGGCGGGCTGTTGTCGATGTAGCACTCCGCCGCCACGGCGGCGCCCACCCGCTTGGTGAGGACCTTGGTGACCACGACGACGCGTTCGTGGCCGGCCTGGCGAAGGCGCACCTCGTCGCCGGCGCGGACCATGCGCGCCGGCTTCACCCGCTCGCCGTTGAGACGGACGTGGCCGCCGCGGCAGGCATCTCCGGCCTGCGTCCGCGTCTTCACGAGCCGGACGGACCAGATCCAGATGTCGATCCGAGTGCTCTCCTCCACCGACGCCATAATGAAGACTCTACGAACCGGCCGCCCCCGGACGAGTCCCATCGCTACCGACACGCGGCGATGACCCACGAATGATCGGGTTCGATAGCCTCGCGACCATGGCGGGGGAGGAACTGCACCTACGCGGAGCCGACGGAGCCCGCCGGGCAAAACTGTGGCTCGAGGCCACGACCCGCGCGAACGTCTACTACGTCACCCCGGAACCGGTGGCGGTCGCGAAACTGAGCTACCAGTGGGCTGACGGACGCGGCTTCTCCTACGACCTGGGCGGTGTGCTGCTCGGCGGCGAGTTCCAGGGCCACGAGTTCGTCGCGGAGTCGAAGTTCTACAACGGCCATCACGACCAGGGAACGCTTTACGTGGAGTTTCTCGCGAAGTGCTACCGGGCGCTGTCGTTGCAGCCGGCCCGCATCGACCACTTCATGTGGATCACCTGGGCGCCGTTCCTGGTGACCCGCTGGCCGGACCTCTGCTCACCGAACGAGGTCAGGTCGGCCGTCCTCACGCATCATCGGAGAGTGTTCGGCTGCCCGCGCGACCACGAGGGCAGCCTCGTCTCGGACGAGACCTGCGAGAGCGTCGCGGAGCGCCTGTGGATCATCGTACTCTCGGAGCGTCAGGAGAAGCTGGTCATCTCCGCCGAGAACCTGAATATACTTCGAGGCATCGGCACCGAGAGGGGAGCCAGGTGACCACCCCGACCTACGCCGCCGAGCTGGAAGCCGCGTTGAGCATCTCCAGCACGCAGGAGAGTATCGGCAGTATCAAGGCCGTCGTCGCCAGAGAAATACAGGCGACCGATTCCTCCGTACAGATCCGGGACACCGGGTACTTCAATCATTCATATATGCCCGACTTTGTCCTCGACTGGCCGGACGACGCGGCCGCGGGCCAGCGTTTCATGTACCTGAAGTTCGGCGGGGACGTCGACTACTTCGTCCGGGACGTCGCCCTCGTCGAGGACCGCGAGCCGATCGTCTTCAGCATCGGGCGGTACCGGAACGCGGGCGACGCCCACGTTCGCCTCGCCGCGGAGGCGGGCACCGCCAACACCCTGCTCACCGATGCCGACGGCCTCGCCACGATGATCGAGCGGCGGGACCGCTCCCCCGATATCAGAATCATCTCGACGGCGTTGACGCAGGACGGCCGTGGTGTCCTCGACGCCGTGAACGCCTCGGCCATCGCCGACGGCTTCAGCCAGGGCATCGACGCGGCGCGCGCGCTCGCGGTCGAGGGCACCAGGCGGGCCACCGAGATCGTCACCGCCAGCCTGCGCCGCCGGCAGTCCCGGCTGCTGAACCAGTTCCTCCAGGCCGTCTGGGTGGGCTCCGGGGGGAACATCGCCGGATTTCCGGGTGTCCGCGATCTCTCCGGCGAGGTCACCGACGCCGCCCTGGAATTCCTGCTGACCGGCGAGGAGATAACCGACCCGGTGTTCTGGCGGCGGCTCGGCCGCCGCGCGAGCCTGGAACAGATCGCGCGCCTGCACGTCGACTCCGCGACGCCGAACCTACAGCACTACGTCACCCAGAACATCGGCGTCCTGCGGGCCCGTTCCTATCAGCTGCGGTCGGTTTCGAGAAACGTCACGGATGAAAACCCGCCGTTCGAGTGGAAAATCGAGCGGAAACTGCTTGCGCTGCGCGCCCAGCAGTTCACCGCCTACCTGGACGGCCAGGCGGACGATCCACACGGAAAGGATTCCGGCGGGCGGTCCGACGGCGTTCCGCTCGCCGGCCTCCTTACCCGGGCGACCGGAACCACCGTGGCAGAACTGGAGATCGCGGCGGAGGGCCGGACGATCGTCTACCGCGGAGAGGACAACATCGACGTCACGCGGGACGAGCGGCTCGCCGCGCTCGCCGAGTCACTCGGGCCGGGCGCCCGAGTCACGAAGGCGCGTCTCCCGGTCGCCGACGACCGCAGTCTCGTCTGCGACTTCACGACCCAGGTCGCCGCGCCGCGCGGGCCGAGCAGGATCCCGGTCACCGATCTGCTCGCCAGCCTCCCGCTGCTGCGGGAGCTCACCGCGGCGGAGTCAGATCGCCTGTCCGCGCTGCTCGAACCGGCGACTGATCCTGCGCCTCCCCGCGAGGCCGAACCCGGCGACGTCGAGGAGCACGGATACGCGGCTGGCCCCGGAGACGTCGAGAAGCACTGAACGGACCACCCGGGATCGCCGTCAGCGCCACGACGAGCGCGGCAACCAGCAGCGCGGCGGACACGAACAGCGTGTCCTGGCAGGCCTCGGCAAACCGGGCGGCGGCCGGGCCGTACACCACGGTCGGCAGCACGCCCTCACCGCCGCCGGCCGCGCCACCGCCACCGCCACCGCCACCGGCAGCGCCGGCCACGCCCTGGGCGGTGAGGCCGGCCGCGAGTACGACGGAGGTCAGGGCGGTACCGATCGAGACACTCACCTGGTTGGTGATGGTCAGCAGCGTGCTGCCGGACGGCGCGTCCCGGTCGCTCAGATGCCGCAGCGCTGTCGTGATCGTCGGCATGATCGTCGAGCCCGCGCCGACTCCCATGACGGACATCGCCAGCACCATCTGCCAGTACGGGGTGTCGACGCCGAGCAACAGCGTCGCGGTGATCAGCCCGCAGGACGCCGTCACGATCCCGAAGCCCACCACGCGGGCAGGCGGAACCCGGTCGACCATCCGGCTCGCCACCTGCAGCGAAGCCCCGGTAGCGAGCGCCTGCGGGATCGCCAGCATCCCCGTCTCCGCGGGGCTGAGCCCCCGCACGAGCTGCCAGTAGAGCGGCAGGACGAACATCGAACCGAAGTAGGCCGCCGTGAACAGCGCCAGCGTCGCCGTCCCTGACGCGACAGCCCGCAGCCGCAACAGCGCAACCTGGACCAGTGGGGCGCGCATCCGAGCGGCCCGGACCACGAACACCACCGCCAGCGCGAGCCCGACCAGCGCCGGCACGAGCACACCTGCCGAGGTCACAGTCCCGCGCCGCCCGCTCTCCGCCAGCCCGTAGACGAACAGCGCCAGCCCCGGCGCGACAAGCGCCAACCCTGGGACGTCGAGCCGCCCGTCAGCACTCTCAAGCGTGCCGCCCCGCTGGACGGCACCCGCGGCCGCGGTGACCGGGCGCAGGACTCGGCTCGCAAGCAGGAGCGCGGCCAGGCCCAGCGGCAGGTTGACCAGGAAGATCCACCGCCAGGAGATGTCGACCAGCCAGCCGCCCAGCGTCGGCCCGATCACCGGCCCGACGAGCACCGGCAGACCCAACAGGCCCATGGCGCGCCCGCGCCGCTCCGGCGGCGTGGCCCGTAGCACAATCGTCATCGCGACCGGGTTGACCAGGCCACCGCCGATCCCCTGCACCACCCGGAAGGCAATGAGCGCGCCGATGTTCCAGGCCAGACCGCAGAGCACCGATCCCAGCACGAACAGACTCAGGGCCGCCATGTAGACACGTCCGGAACCGAACCGTGCCACCAGCCATGCTGTCGTCGGCACGGTCACGGCAAGCGCCAGGGTGTAGCCCGTCGAAACCCACTGGATCACCGGCAGTGAGGCATCGAGATCCGCCGCCAGCGTGCGGATCGCGACATTGATGATCGTGATGTCGAGAATGACGAGCAGGCCACCGAGCACGAGCACCGTGAACACGAGCCCGGTGCGCGGCGGCCCGACCGAGCCGGATGGCGCGGATCGCCCACCCGGCTCCCCTCGGCTCCCTTCCTTTTCCCCCTCCTCTCGCGGCCCCCCTGCCTCCTGCGGTTCCCCTGCCTCTTCCAGACCCGCCAAGCCACCCGGATCACCGCTCACAACCGCGCCCTCCGTCCCACTCGGCTCTGCCGAGAGCACCACCCCGCCACCGACCACCCCACCCTCACACCTAAACCGAAGTAGAGGTCAACCCCAGCCCCTCACCCCCGGCCACACCCTCCAAAAACATGTGTGGCGGGTGAATGAGTCCATGGACTCATTCACCCGCCACACATTCAGTCAAGCGCTGATGCACTCGGGGTTTGAACACCGAGTTGGCTGGATGACCACGGCAGCCTGTGCTCGGTCACCTACCCCTTTAGCGCCCAACACCCGGTGGACGACAGCTTGAGGGATTCCGTGCCTGGACCAGGCGCTGGCCCATTCCGTCTGCCGGCAAATCCACGACTCAGAAACTATGACGTATCGACGCCAGCGACACGGCCGGCTCCTCGAATGTTTTCCTCGGCGTGATATGGGGAATCCGCCGCAGTCTCATCAGCGACCTTGAACCCGTGTGTCGACTCGGGTCAACGCGACCCCGCGTCAGCCGGCGCCTGGGTCCGCGGCAGTCGTGTCAGATGTGTCAGATGTGTCGGCGGCGTTCGCGTCGTTGCCGGCGGCTGGGTCGGTCTGGCCGCGGCGGGAGTCTCGCATCAGCGGGAACAGGACTACTTCCCGCAGCGTCGGGGCATCGGTGAGCAGGGCGATGAGGCGGTCGATGCCGATGCCGAGCCCGGACATCGGGGGCATCCCGTACTCCATCGCCTCGATGAAGTCCTCTTCCAGCATCATGGTCTCGTCGTCGCCGGCGGCGCGCAGCTCGGCCTGCTCCTCGAGGCGGCGACGCTGCTCGACCGGGTCGACGAGCTCGGAGTAGGCCTTCACCAGCTCCCAGCCGTTCACGACGACCTGGAACATGTCGAGCCGGGACGGGTCCTCGTCGCTGCGCCGGGCCAGCGGGACGAGCTCCGCCGGATGGTGCACCAGGAAACACGGCTGGACGAGGTGCGGGCGGACGGCCTTCTTGTAGAGCAGGTCGACGAGCGCCGCGTAGGAGGCCGCGTCGTCGACCTCGAGCCCCAGCTCGCTGATGCGCGCCCGCAGGGTCGGCAGATCACGGACGACCGTGAGGTCGATGCCTGTCCGCCGGGCGACCTCGGCCCGGTAGTCCAGCTCGGGCCAGTCGGCGCCGAAGTCGAGCTTCACGCCGTCGTAGGTCACCGTCCGGCTGCCGAAGACGTCGTCGAGGACGGCCAGGATCATCTCGCGGACGAAGCGCATGTTGTCGCGGTAGTCCCAGTAGGCCGCGTACCACTCGAGCATCGTGAACTCCTGCAGGTGCGAGGGGTCCATGCCCTCGTTGCGGAAGTTACGGCCGAGCTCGTAGACGCGGTCCAGGGAGCCGACGACGACCCGCTTGAGGAACGTCTCCGGCGAGATACGCAGGTAGAAGTCCTCGCCGAGGGCGTTGTGGTGGGTGACGAAGGGACGGGCGGCCGCGCCCGACGCCGCTTCCTGCAGCATCGGCGTCTCGACCTCGAGGAAGTCGTTGTCGTCGAGGAAGCGGCGGATGCGGGAGATCGTCCGGGCCCTGGTACGGAAGCGCTCCCGGGAGTCGCTGTTCACCAGCAGGTCGAGGTAGCGCCGGCGCAGCCGGGCCTCGATGTTCGACAGGCCCTGCCACTTGTCCGGCAGGGCGCGCACCGTGCGGTTCAGGACGACCAGCTCGGAGGCGCCGACGGTCTTCTCGCCACGGCGGGTGGTGTAGAGGGTTCCGGTGACGCCGACGAAGTCGCCGATCTTGACGGCGCGGGCCCACTCCTGGAAGGTCTCGACCCCGAGCTCGTCCCGGGACAGCGACACCTGGACCCGGCCGGCGCGGTCCTGGATGTGGCCGAAGACCAGCCCGCCCATGCGTCGCCAGAGCACCACCCGGCCGGCGAGGCGGACGGCCGTCCCGTCCGCGGCGGCGGCCGCGGCGGAGGTCACCGAGTCGGTGAGATACCCGGAGCGGGGACCCGCCGTGGACTCGTCCGTCGCCATGCACAACACCCTTTTGCGAGAGGCTTCCGCCCGAGAATCCCAGGCGTCTTGACGGCGCCGCGCACGTCGCAGTTCCCGCGGCCCGCGTGGTCAAGCCTACTGGCCGCCTCAGCCGCCCCCGCCGCCCACGCGCCCGCGAGGGCCCGGCCGCCCGCCCTCCACCGCCCGGACGGCCGGTGCCCCCGGAGACCAGTGCCCGCGCAGACCCGTGCGCTCAGCCGGTCTCGACGACGGCCTGGGCGAACTGGGCCTTGTACAGCCGCGCGTAGGCGCCGTCCGCCTCCAGCAGGGCGTCGTGGTCGCCCTGCTCGACGATCGCGCCGTCCTCCATGACGAGGATCGTGTCGGCGTCCCGGATGGTGGACAGCCGGTGGGCGATCACGAAGGCCGTGCGGCCGGCGCGCAGCCGGGACATCGCCCGTTGGATCAGCACCTCGGTGCGGGTGTCCACCGAGCTCGTCGCCTCGTCCAGGACGAGGATCAGCGGCTCGGCGAGGAACGCGCGCGCGATGGTGATGAGCTGCTTCTCGCCGCCGCTGACCCCGACGCCCTCGTCTTCGAGCACGGTGTCGTAGCCGTCGGGGAGCGTGCGCACGAACCGGTCGACGTGCGCGGCGCGGGCCGCCTCGACGACCTGTTCGCGGGTGGCGCCCTCGGCGCCGTAGGCGATGTTCTCCGCGATGGTGCCGCCGAACAGCCAGGTGTCCTGCAGCACCATCCCGATGGATCGCCGAAGATCCGCCCGCGACATCTCGGCGATGTCGACGCCGTCCAGGGTGATCCGGCCCTCGGTGACCTCGTAGAAGCGCATCAACAGGTTGATCAGTGTGGTCTTTCCGGCGCCGGTGGGCCCGACGATCGCCACGGTGTGCCCCGGCTCGGCGACCAGCGACAGGTCGTCGATGAGGGGCTTGTCCGGCTCGTAGCGGAACGCGACGTGCTCGAAGGCGACCCGGCCGTGGTCCTGCTCCGGGCGGGCCGGCGCCAGCGGGTCGGGCTCCTGCTCGGGCGCGTCCAGCAGGTCGAACACCCGCTCCGCCGACGCGATCCCGGACTGCACCATGTTCCCCATGCTGGCGAGCTGCGTCAGCGGCTGGCTGAACTGTCGCGAGTACTGGATGAACGCCTGGACGTCGCCGATCGACAGCGCGCCGGAGGCCACCCGAAGGCCACCGACGACGGCCACCAGCACGTAGTTCAGGTTGCCGATGAACATCATCGCCGGCTGCATGAGACCGGAGATGGACTGGGCCCGCCAGCTCGCCTCGTAGAGGCGCTCGTTGTGCTCCCGGAAGATCTCGGCGGACTCCTCCTGCCGGCCGAACGCGCGCACCAGGGCGTGCCCGGTGTACATCTCCTCGATGTGGCCGTTGAGCCGGCCGGTCGTCTTCCACTGGCTGACGAACTGGGGC
This sequence comes from Frankia sp. Hr75.2, assembly GCF_949319125.1. Taxonomy (NCBI): domain Bacteria; kingdom Bacillati; phylum Actinomycetota; class Actinomycetes; order Frankiales; family Frankiaceae; genus Frankia; species Frankia sp. Hr75.2. Next base: position 67,132 of record NZ_CASGGV010000354.1, read on the forward strand.
TGGGCGAACTTGCCGATCCGGGTGGTGATCACGATCGACACCGGCACTGTGACGACGGCGATCAGCGCGAGGATCCAGGAGATCCAGATCATCATGGCCAGCACGCCGATGATGGTCAGCACCGAGGCGATCATCTGGGACAGGCTCTGCTGCAGGTTCTGCCCGAGGTTGTCGATGTCGTTGGTGACCCGGCTGAGCACCTCGCCGCGCTGGCGGCGGTCGAAGTACCGCAGCGGCAGGCGGGTGATCTTCTCCTGCACATCGGCCCGCAGGTCGCTCAGCATCCGTTGCAGGGCCTTGTTCGCCAGCCGGGCCTGCAGCACCGCGCAGAGACCCGCGACGAGGTAGACGATCAGCACCACCAGCAGCACCCGGCCGATCGCGCCGAAGTCCATCCCCTCGCCGGGGGTGAAGTCGACGGAGGACAGCAGGTCGGCCTGGGTGCCGTGGCCCTCGGCACGCAGCCGCGCGACGGCCTCGGCCTTGGTCGTCCCGGCGGGCAGCCGGGAGCTGAGCAGGCCGGCGAACACCAGGTCGGTGGCGTGCCCGAGCAGCCGCGGCCCGGTGACGGTGAGGCCGATGCCGACCACGGCCAGCCCGACCGCGGGGATCAGCAGCGCGCGCTGCCGGCCCAGCAGGCGGAGCACCCGCCGGGTCGAGGCCGCGAAATCCTCGGGCTTCTCGCCCCCGGCGGCGAAGAACCGACCGGGGCCTGCCATGGGGCGGGCCCCGCCCGCGGGTGGGCGGGTCATGCCGCCTCCTCCTCGGTGAGCTGCGAGAAGACGATCTCCCGGTAGGTGTCGTTGCCCGCCAGCAGCTCGCGATGGGTCCCCGTGCCCACGACCTGGCCGTCGTCCAGCACGATGATCTGGTCGGCGTCGCGGATGGTCGCCACCCGCTGGGCGACGATCACCATCGTGGCGCCGGCTGTCTCGCGCGCGAGCGCCGCGCGCAGGGCGGCGTCGGTCGCGTAGTCGAGCGCCGAGAACGAGTCGTCGAACAGGTAGATGTCCGGACGCCGGACCAGCGCCCGGGCGATCGCGAGCCGCTGGCGCTGCCCGCCGGAGACGTTCGTCCCGCCCTGGGCGATCGGGGTGTCCAGCCCGTCGGGCATCGCCTCGACGAAGTCCCTGGCCTGGGCGATGTCCAGGGCGCGCCACAGCTCGGTGTCGGTGGCCTCGGGATCCCCGTAGCGCAGGTTGGACGCGATCGTCCCGGTGAACAGGTACGGCTTCTGCGGGACGAGGGCGACGGTCTCGGCCATCAGCTTCGGGTCGATGTCGCGGACGTCCACCCCGTCGATCAGGACGGCGCCCTCGGAGACGTCGGACAGCCTCGGGACCAGGCCGAGCAGCGTGGACTTGCCACTGCCGGTGCTCCCGATGATCGCGGTGGTCCGCCCGGGGCGAGCGCGCACGCTGACCCCGCGCAGCACCGCCGCCTCGGCGCCCGGGTAGCTGAACATGACGTCGCGCAGCTCCAGCTCGCCGTGGCGCGGCAGCGTGCGCACCGGGTCGGCGGGCGGGCGCAGCGTCGACTCCGTCCCCAGCACCTCCTGGATGCGCTCCGCGCACACCTCGGCCCGCGGAATCATCGAGAACATGAAGGTGGCCATCATGACCGACATCAGGATCTGCATCAGGTAGCTGAGGAAGGCCGTCAGCGCCCCGATCTCCATCGCACCGTCGTCGATCCGGTGCGCGCCGAACCAGATCACGGCGATGCTCGAGACGTTCACCGCCGCCATCACCAGCGGGAACAGCAGCGCCATGATCCGACCGAAGCGCAGGGAGACGTCCGTGAGGTCGGCGTTGGCGGTGCCGAAACGGCGCTTCTCGTGGTTGTCCCGGACGAAGGCGCGGATCACCCGCAGGCCGGTGATCTGCTCGCGCAGGATGCGGTTGACCTCGTCGAGACGCTCCTGCATCTTCCGGCCCAGCGGCTGCATCCGCCGGACCAGCAGGGTGATCATCGCCGCGAGGAACGGCACGATCGCGACGAGCAGCAGCGAGAGGCCGGCGTCCTGGTGCACCGCCAGCGCGATCCCGCCCAGGCACATGATCGGCGCGGAGATCATCATGGTGAACGCCATCAGCACCAGCATCTGGATCTGCTGGACGTCGTTCGTCGCCCGGGTGATCAGGGACGGCGCGCCGAAGCGGCCGACCTCGCGGGCCGAGAACGACTGGACCTGGTCGAACACCGCGGCCCGGATGTCGCGGCCGACCCCCATCGCGGTGCGCGCACCGAAGAACACCGCCGCGGCCGAGCAGACGGCCTGCAGGAAGGTCACCCCGAGCATGATCCCGCCGAGCCGGACTATGTAACCCGTGTCGCCCGGCACCACACCGTTGTCGATGATGTCGGCATTCAGGGTCGGCAGGTAGAGCATGGCCAGGGTCGCGGTCAGCTGCAGCACGACCAGCAGCGCGATCGGCCGTGAGTAGGGGGGTAGGTGGTTCCGCAACAGCCTGGTCAGCATGTGATCTCCGTCGGCGGGTGACCCGGCCCGCGCCCGGCTCGGCTGATCCGGGTGCTGGGCGGCGCGGGGTCCTCCATTGATCCGGGTGCTGGGTGTGATCCGGGTGCTCGGTGTGATCGGACGCTTGGCGTGATCGGACGCGGGTGGCGTGGGCCGTCCGTTGGCAGGTCGACCGACGCGTCGGGAAGCTGGCGATACAGCGTACCGGGGCGCACCGACCATTCCTGGCGGGCGCCGCACGATGCCCGGACCGTCATGATCGGAGATCACCGTGACTGACAGTGGGAGAGACTGCCGGTGGGAGATCGCCAGCGCCCGGGATGTTCGGCGGCGGTCGCACGCGTACCGGCCCCGGGCTTCCGACGATGGTCGGGGCCCGGGGCCGGGTGGAACTCGCTCGGCGGTGGCCGAGCGCGCATGCGCTCAGCGGCGCTCGAGCGCCCAGGACGCCGCGAAGGCCACGGCAAGTACCACACCGACGATCAGCAGACCGCCGATGATGTAGAAGCCCACCGTCTTCACCAACGCGATGAAGATCGGTAGAGCGGCGGCGAGCAGGAAGAGCCCCCGGCTGCGCACCGGGGCGTTGAACAGCGCGGCGAGCTTGCGCGGCCCGCTCTCCCGCTGGATGTTGAGCTCGTCGACCATCGACGGCATCACCCGGATCGTCGACCAGGTGAGCGCGACGAACGCGATGGCCAGGCCCCACCCGTAGAGGAACCCGACCCCCCGTCCGAACGCGTCGAACGAGGCGCCCGCACCGATCACGGTGATCGCCAACGGGATGTACCAGCCGGTCGTGCGGTCCTGCCGGGCCTGCCCAGCGAACCGGCGCGCCTGCGCGAACCGCTCGCCCCGCCGGCCACCCTCGCCCGGGTCCATGTTGACCATCGTGTTCCTCCCCTCGACGGCCCCCGTCCGTCCTGTCCCGCTGGGACCGGCCGCGTCCCCCAGGCAGCGCGGACCGTTCGCCCTCGACTGCGAGGACGCGTCCACCCAATCGTCCTGTAGGACGGCACGCCGACGCGCGCGTTCCGTCACTTTCGGAGGAACCCGCGAACGAGTGGACTTATTGCCCGTCTTGCCCGATACGGACCGTCCGGCATAGTCCGCCCGGGACGACCGGTCCCACCCGGCCGCCCGGGAGGACCCGGCCCGGCCGCCCACACCGCTGGCGCCGCCGCCTGCGGCGCCGCCGATGCGCCACCGCGTACCGTGCCACCGCGCAACGACCGGCACCGCGGAACACGCCGCAAACGAGCGCAACTGCGGCCGAAGGCGCAGCACCGATCACCGAAATGGCACACGCCGGAACGGCGGAGAGAAGGCCGTCCGTGACTGCGATAGGGATTACCGGATCGGGGATGGCGCGGGAAGGAAACCCACCATGAACCGATCTATCCGCAGAATCCGCCGCATCGTGCTGACCGTCGTCGCGGCGGCATCCCTGGGCATGCTCACGACGGCCGCGGGCTGCCAGCCCCATGAGCCGTGCCCGTATCCGCCGAACCATTACAACCACCGCTGCTGAGCAGGCTTCGGACGGGGTGGGAGGCGGTGCACCAGCATCCCGCGCCCCACCCCGTCGTCGGCGCCTGCCGGTCGGTCAGGACGCCGGGACCACCGCGGGCGGGTTCCAGGTGTTGTCCAGCGCGGCCGCCTTCGCCAGGTAGGCCGGACCATCAGATTGAACGAACCCGCGGGGGCGGGCAGCCAGTCCGTCGGCCGCCCCGCCGGACGGCTCCAGGACGGTGTCCGCCGCCGCCTGGATCTGGGCCTCACCATCCGTGACACCAGCCGCCGGCGGCGGGTCCGCGGCCAGCACCGCGGCCAGTTCGTCGAAGAACGCGGCACCCGCGTCGGACGGTGTCCGCGGATCGGGCTGGTTCGCACAGTCCGGAGCCGGCAGCAGGGGATGGGGTCAGCCCTGGGACACCGGGACTACGACGAGTTCCGCGACGTTCACGTGGGGTGGGGCGGAGGCCGACCAGGCGATGACCTCGGCGACGTCCACGTCACTCAGGGGGTTTGCGACTGACCTGCGCAACTCGGCGAGCGCCTCGCGGGAGCCAGGGAAGACCATGTCGTCGCCCAGTTCGGTCTGCACCAGGCCGGGCTCGACCGTGCGCACCCGCACCCCGCGGGGGCCCAGCTCGACGCGCAGGTGACGGGTCAGATGCTCGATGGCGGCCTTCGTCGCGTCGTAGACCGCGAAGTTCGGGAAGACCTGGTGGCCGCCGACCGAGCCGATGTGGACGAGGTCCGCGCGCCGGCCCTCCGCGGCGGCGGCCAGCAGGTCGTCGATGAACACCCGGCCCGTCCACAGCAGGCCGACCAGATTGGTGTCGATCATGCGGCGCCACTCGTCGACGTCCGCCGCGGCCCAGGGTGCGGCGAGCATCGTCCCGGCGTTGGCGACGACCAGGTCGGCGCGGCCGAGGCGCTCGTGGACCTGGTCGGCGATGCGACGCATCCCGTCCGGGTCGGTCACGTCGCCCGTGACGGGCAGGATCCGCTCGTTCTCGTCGGCCAGGGACCGCAGGCGCGCCTCCCGGCGGCCGACCGCGGCGACCACGGCGCCGTCGGCGGCGAGCCGCCGGGCGGTGGCCGCGCCGATGCCGCTCGTGGCACCGGTGACGACGGCGATCCGTCCCGTGGCGGGCATGCCAGGCAGGCCGAACATGGCGACGTGCCGGGCCGCCTCGGCGTCGTCGGGCCACTGCGGCTCCGGGCCCTGCCCCGGGGCCGCGCCCGGCCGTGAGGGCGCATGGGGGCCAGCGGGCCGGGTCTCGGTCTCGTGCTCGGTCACCAGTCGAGGGTGTCACCTTCCGCCCATGATCGCGCGCCGTGCGTTCATCCGCGAGGGTCCGTCTCCGCGTCGATGCGGTAGATCGAAACGGAACCGATGCAGCGAGGCGTCGGAAACGCGGCAAGCCCGTCGTCTCAACCACGAGGCGCGGTACAACTCTTGCGTCGCACGTTCCGAGACGGACGGATCCGGCACCGACGGAGACGATCGCGCGCGGGGGTTCCGGCTCCACGCGGCGCGAGGGCGATGACCGACGACGCACGGGAGGACACCATGCCCGCCGAACGGCAGCTCCCCTCATCGGAAGCGCGGGAGCTGATCGAGCTCACCGCCACCATGTGCGACCGCGAGCTTGCTCCGAGGGTCACGGAGTACGAGGCCGCCAGCCGCTTCCCGCGCGAGGAGTTCGCGGTGCTCGGCAAGGCCGGGCTGCTGAGCCTGCCGTACCCGGAGAGCTTCGGCGGCGGCGAGCAGCCGTACGAGGTGTACCTACAGGTGCTGGAGGAGATCTCCTACCGCTGGGCGGCCGTGGCGGTCGGGGTGAGCGTGCACGCGCTGTCCTGCTACCCGCTGGCGACCTTCGGCACCCCGGAGCAGCAGGAGGAGCACCTTCCCCGGCTGCTGTCCGGTGACCTGCTCGGCGCCTACTGCCTGTCCGAGGCGCACGCGGGGTCGGACCCGGCGGCGATGCGCGTGACGGCCACCGCCACCGACGACGGCTACCTGCTCAACGGTACGAAGGCGTGGGTGACCCACGGCGGCGCCGCCGACTTCTACACGGTCTTCGCGCGGACGTCGTCCGACACCCGCGGCGGGATCTCCTGCTTCCTCGTCGACGCGGGCACGCCCAACATCAGGTTCCACCCGCCCGAGAAGAAGATGGGGCTGACCGCGTCGCCGACGACGCAGATCAGTTTCGACGACGTCGCGGTCCCGGCGTCGCGCCTCATCGGCAAGGTGGGGCAGGGCCTGTCGATCGCGCTGTCGGCTCTCGACTCGGGCCGGCTGGGGATCGCCGCCACCGCCGTCGGGCTCGGGCAGCGCGCGCTGGACGACGCCGTCGCGTACGCGAAGGAGCGGGAGGCGTTCGGGAAGGCGATCATCGACCATCAGGGGCTCGGCTTCCTGCTGGCCGACATGGCGGCCGCCGTCGAGTCCGCGCGGGCCACCACCCTGGCCGCAGCCCGGCGCCGGGACGCCGGGCTGCAGTACGGGCGCGCCGCGTCCGTCGCAAAGCTCGTCGCAACGGACGCGGCCATGAAGGTCACCGAGGACGCCGTGCAGGTCCTCGGCGGCGCCGGCTACACCAAGGACTTCCCGGTGGAGCGGTACATGCGCGAGGCCAAGGTGATGCAGATCTTCGAGGGGACCAACCAGATCCAGCGCCTCGTCATCAGCCGCCACCTCGCCCGCGGCTGACCGGACGCGGTGGCGGGGATCGGGCAAGGACGGAACCCGCCCAGGACGACGCCTGTTGAGGACTGAGGTCACACAGACCTCACATCTGGCGTCAATACGGTGCGTCCTCGCCCTGGATCCGGAACTCACGGCTGATCGAGGTCCCAGATGCGCCGTCCGCCCCGTCTCGTCCTTGCCCTCGCCGCCGCGCCGTTCGCGGCCGCCCTTGTCGCCGGCTGCACGCAGGGTGGCGGGGCCTCCGGGACGCCCGCCACGACATCCGGGCCGGTCACCGCGTCGGGTGCCGCGCCGACGGCGGTGGCGGTGCCGGGCGACAGCTGGGAGACGGTGGACCCACGCGCGGTCGGTCTGGACCCGGCGAAGCTCGAGGACATCGCGCACGCCGCCGAGCAGGGCAAGTCCAACTGTCTGCTGGTCTCGCGCAACGGCAGGATCGCCGGCGAGTGGTACTTCAAGGGCTTCACCCCGACCACACCGCAGCCGGTCTTCTCCATAACGAAGTCGCTGACGTCCACGCTCGTCGGCATCGCGCAGGACGACGGTGACCTGCGGCTGGACGATTCCGCCGCCACCTGGGTGCCGCAGTGGAAGGGCACGCCGGCGCAGGCCGTGACCGTGCGCGACCTGGTGAGCAACGACTCCGGGCGGCAGTGGAGCACGACGATCGACTACCAGGAGCTGATCGCGGCGCCCGACCAGACCGCGTTCGCGGTCGCGCTGCCCCAGGAGCGGCCGCCCGGCGAGGTCTGGGTCTACAACAACTCGGCCATCCAGACGCTGGAGCAGGTGCTGAGCGGCGCCACCGGGCAGGAGGTCAGCGACTACGCCCGGGAGCGGGTCTTCGAGCCGCTCGGCATGGCCGACAGTCGGATGACGACCGACCGCGCCGGCAACACCCTGACGTTCATGGGCCTGCAGACGACCTGCCGGGACGTCGCCCGTCTCGGCTACCTGATGCTCGCGCACGGGGAGTGGAACGGTCAGCGGGTCGTGTCGAGCGACTGGGTCACCGAGGCCACCGGGCGGTCGTCCACGGAGATGAACGCCGCCTACGGGTACCTGTGGTGGCTCAACCGCGAGGGCGTCCTCGCCCAGCCGCTGGCGGCCTCCGACATCTCCGCGGCCGCCGACCCCACCACCCGCCACGGTCAGCTGGTGCCGACGGCGCCGGCGGACATGTACTGGGCGATCGGGCTCGGCAACCAGATCCTGCAGATCGACCCCGGGTCCGGCACGGTCGTCGTCCGGTTGGGTAGCGGGGAGGCCCGGCCGCAGCCGCCGACGTTCGGTGTCGCGGACGCCAGCCGGGTGGTCACCGAGGCCCTCGTCGCCAACTGAGCCCACCCGCGGTTCCCGGCGGCCGTGCCAGCCGGTCCCTCTGCGGTCCGCGGTCGCCCGTGGCTGTCCGTGGCTGTCCATGGCCGGCGCCGGCCGGGCGGGGGCAATTCGCGGCAATCGGCGGGAAAGATCAGAATAGTCCGGAGGATCGCGGACGGACATCCGTCGCCATCCGGGTTCTCCGTTCCTGATCCATCGTGACGGCCAGTGGCCGTCGGCCTGTTTCGGTCGGGTCAGGGAAATCATCTCGACATTGATCGGACGGCCGCCGGGTTGCGACGGCGCGTTGCGACGCAAGCCCCGTTCCGGCTGGTCAAGGCCTGACGCGACGGCGTCCCGATCCTCGGGTTGTGCGACCTTGCCGCGCATTCGGGTGCCGGGTTTCCTGATGATGCAACGTTTCGCGGCATTACGCCGATGTTCATCCGGTAAAGGGGGAAACAGGTGTGGGAACACATAGCGGGTGGCGTGCCCGCGAGCGGCGCTCACCGGCACGCGAACGGGATGGGCTCAACGTCGGACGTCCGGGCGGACCGGTTCGGGAAGACACACGGTTCGTGACGGCTGACCGTTCCGGACAGGACGAAAACGCCGGCCAGACAGCAAGCATCCACACATCACGGGCACACGGGTCGTATCATGCGCAGCGACCGGAGCGGGGGGTCGGGGAACCCGCCGGTGCCACCGTCCCCCCGTCCGGCGCATCGAGGTCGCGCCGACGAGCGGACCGGAGAGAGGATCTGCGCAGTGCCGCGAACTCGTCCTTCGGCCAGCCTGCCAGTGCAAGTCCGGGTGGTGTGTGGGTGAGCCTCGCGGGGGCGCGCCCCAAAGGGCCGCGAGCCGATTTGAAGGACGGGCCGCAGCGAATCCTCCTTACCCGTTTAAATGAACTTAACAATCCCTATCGGGTCAGCTATGAGATGGTGGCCCGGGCGCTGTGGTCCGACCCCGGTCCCACGAAGATCCAGCGCTCGCGGACGCGTGACCTGAGCCGCCAGTTCCGCGGCGAGAAGGCCATCGAATGGCGGGTGGTCGAGGTCTACGTCAACCTGCTGTTCACCGAAACCGATCCGGCGCGCGCCGCACACCTGGAGAACCTGCGTCAGCTGCACGTCCAGGCGTTCGGCGCGACCGTCGACCCCGACGGCCAGCCCACCCCCGAGCCCGAGCCACCGGCCATCGACCCGGCCTACGTCGCCGAGCTCAAGCGTCAGCTCGAGGAGTCCCGCACCCGCGCCTCGTTCGCGACCGCGCTGCTCGTGATCGTCCAGGCGGAGAACACCGCGCTGCGCGGGCGGGGGGCGTCGTTCGACTGGTTCGGCCCGGCGGCGGCCACCGCCGGCGCCCCCGGCAACGACGGCGCCGCGGCTGACACCGCGGCCGGTGGCAAGGCCGGCGGCGCGAACGGCACCGCGGTCGGCGGCACGGGCGCGCCTGGCGGCGGAGCCGGTGCGGGCGACGGGCGCGACCGGTCCGCTCGGCGAGCCCGGCCCGGATCGGACGGCGGCGGCGGCGTGTACCCGCTCATCGACCCGGCCACCGCTCCCATCGTGCGCCGGCAGGGCCATCGCGCCGGGCAGCGCCGCCGGCCGGGCTCACCGGCCGGCGCGGGTGACTCGCCGGGGCCCGGGGGAAAGACGCCCGTGTACCTCTCCGGGGCGGCGCAGGCCCCGCCGTCGACGCTGACGGCCCTCGCCCGCAACCGGTCGGTCACGGCGGCGTTGTACCGCCTCCCGACGCCCGAACAGGCCTCCGACGACCTCGGGCTCGACATCCTCGTGGGACGGGAGAAGCGCCGCCGCGGAAGGCCACGCTGAGGGCACGGGGAGCACCTCGTCGGCGGAGCAGCATCACGGAACAGCGCCGCGGAACGGCGTCAAAGCAGTGACAGGCCGGCGGCCTGCTGCTCGAAGGCGAGCAGGTGGCGCTTGCGCTCCAGGCCGCCGCCGTAGCCGGTGAGGCTGCCGTTCGCACCGATCACCCGGTGGCACGGGACGATGATGCTGATCGGGTTGCGACCGTTGGCCAGTCCCACCGCGCGTGACGCGCCCGGCTGGCTGAGGCGGCGCGCCAGCTCGCCGTACGAAATCGTCTCCGCGTACGGGATGTCGCACAGTGCCTTCCACACCTTGCGTTGGAAGTCGGTGCCGGTCGGGTTCAGCGGCAGGTCGAAGGACGTCCGGCGGCCCGCGAAGTACTCGGCGAGCTGGCCGGCGGCGGCCTGGAGGGCGGCGTCTCCGGGGGCGGCTGCTCCGGAGGTGGTGGTCCCGGGGGCGGTGGTCCCGGGGGCGGCCGGGGCCGGTTCGCCGAACCAGGCCTGGTCCGGCAGGTGGCGCTGGGCGTCCAGGTAGCAGCCGACGAGCGCGCCGCCGCTCGCCACCAGCGTCAGCGGCCCGACCGGGCTCTCCACGACGGCGTGCGTGCGCTCGGCGGCGTCCGGCGGGACGGGTTGGCTGCGGGTCACAGGCGTTCCTCTCGGCGGGCGGTGGCCGGGCCGGGGTGATCCGGCGCGGGCATCCGGTTGACTGGATGGTCGAGCACCGCCCACAGGTGCTGGACGGCATAGGCCCGCCAGGGGCGCCAGGCGGCGGCATGCCGGGACAGCGCGGCGGGGGTGGCCGGCAGACCGAGCCGTTCGGCCCCTCGGCGGACACCGAGATCACCGGGCAGGAAGGCGTCCGGGTCGCCGAGGGCCCGCATCGCGATGGTCTCGAGCGTCCACGGGCCGATGCCGGGCAGGGCCGCCAGCGCGGCGCGGGTCCGTTCCCAGTCTCCGCCCGCACCCAGCTCGATCATGCCGGACGCCAGCCCGCCGACCAGCGCGGCGAAGGTCCGCCGCCGGGCGGCCGGCAGAGCGAGCCCGCGCGGCGCCCCGGCCCGGCGGCCGGCCGGGACGGCGTCCGCGAGGGCGGTGGACTCGGTGTACTCGGTGTGCTCGGCGTACTCGATGTGCTCGGCGAGGTCCGCGATCTGTGGCCAGAGGTGGGTGAGGCCGCCTTCCGGATCATGGATCGGCGTGCCGACGGCCGTGACGAGCCGCGCGGCGTGGGTCCGCGCCGCCGCGACGGAGACCTGCTGTCCGAGGACTGCGCGCACCGCTAGCTCGGCCGGGTCGACGGTGCGCGGAACACGCCGGCCCGGTGCCCGCGCGACCAGCGGCGCCAGCGCCGGGTCGGCGGCGAGCTGCCCGTCGACGGCGATCGGGTCCGCGTCGAGGTCGAGCAGCCGGCGGCAGCGGCCGATGACCGGCGCGAGGTCGCGCACGTCGGTGAGGGCGAGCCGGCAGCCGATGTGGTCGGGCAGCGGCCGCAGGGCGACGATCGCGTGCCCGTGCGGCGTGCGCATCGTGCGCCGGTAGGCACCGTCCCGCCACTCCTCGACCCCGGGAACGGCCGTCGCGACGAGGTGCCCGAACAGGTTGTCGGGATACAGCGGGGCCCGGAACGGCAGCCGGACGGTCAACGTCACGGCACCGGTGGCCGCCCTCGGTACCGGCACGACGGACGGGGGCGTCGCCGGGTTGCGACGGCGTCGCAGATCGCTCGGCGCGGCGGCGAAGACCTCGCGCATGGTGTCGTTGAAGGCGCGGATGCTGTTGAAGCCGGCGGCGGTCGCGACGTCGCCCATGCTCAGGTCCGTGGTCTCGAGCAGGAGCCGGGCGGTCTGGGCGCGCTGGGCGCGGGCCAGCGCGAGCGGCCCGGCACCGAGCTCGGCTGACAGGTGCCGCTCCACCTGGCGTGCGCTGTAGCCGAGCTGACCGGCAAGCCCGGGGACACCGTCGCGGTCGACGACGCCGTCCACGATGAGCCGCATCGCGCGCGCCACGACGTCGGCGCGGTGGTTCCACTCCGGCGAGCCGGGACTCGCGTCCGGGCGGCAGCGCTTGCAGGCCCGGAACCCGGCGCGCTGGGCGGACGCGGCGGTCGGGTGGAACCGCATGTTCTCGGCCCTGGGCGGCCGCGCCGGGCAGCTCGGCCGGCAGTAGATGCCGGTGGAGGTCACCGCGACGAAGAACCACCCGTCGAACCGGGCGTCCCGCGACCGCACCACCCGCGCGCACAGCTCGGCGTCGAGATGCGGGCGGGCGGGCGCGGTGATGGGCACCCGTCCAGCATTCGCGCGCGGGAACCGCCAGGTCCAGCGAGAATCCGACACCACGGTCCGCGGCCGGGTCCGGCGGCGGCATCGACCGCGTGGCCCGACGTGGGCCAATCAGCGCGTGTGCCCCCAGCGCGGGCCCGGGTCGGTGGTCACCGCGCGGGCCGGGCGGGGGCTCGGTCAGCTGGCGGCGAAGGCGCGGCTGAGCATGGTCGCGGCGAACTCGTCGGCGGGGACCGGCTCTCCGAACAGGTGGCCCTGGCCCAGGTCCGCGCCGAACGAGCGCAGCGCCGCCGCCTGCTCCGGCTCCTCGACCCCCTCGGCGGTGACCGACAGCCGCAGCCTGCGGGCGAACTCCACGATCGCCTCCACGAGGTGGTCGTCCCGGCCGGGCTCGGTGCCCCGACCGAGCTTCTCGACGAAGAGCCCGGCGAGCTTCAGCCCGCGCACCGGCATGGTCGACAGGTAGACGAAGTTCGACCACCCGGTGCCGAAGTCGTCGATGACGATGCGGACGCCCAGGTCGTTGAGCGCGTGCAGCGCGGTGACCTGGTCGCCGCCGGAGTCCATGAGCACCGTCTCGGTCAGCTCGAGCTGGAGCCGCCGCGGCGGCAGGCCCGTCCGGTCCAGCACCTTCTCGACCGCGCCGACCAGGCCCGGCTCACGGAGCTGGCGGGCGGAGAGGTTCACGCTGATGAACATGTGCGCCGGCCAGTCACGCGCGGTCTCGCAGGCCCGTTCGAGCACCCACAGCCCGAGCTGGACGATGAAGCCGGAGTCCTCCGCGAGGGCGATGAACTCACCCGGACGGGTTGGCCCGAGGCGGGGGTGGTCCCAGCGGAGCAATGCCTCGGCCCCGGCGACCGTGCCGTGCCGGAGGTCGATGATCGGCTGGTAGGCCAGCGAGAACTCGCCTCTGTCCAGGCCCGGGCGCATCGATCGGGACATCAGGCCACGTGCGGCCTCCCGGGTGCCGCGGTCGGGGTCGAAGGCCGTCCACCGGTTCTTGCCGCCGTTCTTCGCCCAGGTCAGCGCGGCGTCGGCCGCCGCGACGAGGTCGGACGGGCTGGTGTCGGCGACCGCCATCTCGACCACACCGATGCTGCACGTCGCGGGCAGGTCGCGGCCGTCGACGCGGGCGGGCTCGCGCAGCGTGTCCAGGACCCGCCGGGCGATGCCGGTCATCTCGTCGAGCCCACCGCAGTCCGGGACGAGAATCATGAACTCGTCACCGCCCATCCGGGCCACGGTGCGCTCCGCCACGGCGATCCCGCCCAGCCGGCGGGCGACCTCGGCGAGGAGCTGGTCGCCCACCTCGTAGCCGAAACCCTCATTGATCATTTTGAACCGGTCGAGGTCCAGACAGCACAGGCCGACCCGCGCGGACGGCGGCGCGTCCCGGAACACCGCCTGCAGCCGGTCGAGGAACTCGGCCCGGTTCGCGAGTCCGGTCAGCGGGTCGTGCTGGGCATGGAAGCGGAGCTCCTCCTGCAGGCGGCGGCGTTCGGTGATGTCCTCGAGCATCACGACGCCGAACCAGTCACCGGCCACTCCGGGCCAGGTGGTCGAGAGCGTCAGCGCCACCCAGGTCGGCGTCCCGTCGGGCCGCAGGATGCGGCATTCTCCGCGGGACCGGCCGCGCCGGGCCTCACGCCACAGCCAGCGCACCACCTCCCGGTCGGCCGGATGGACGATCTCGGGCAGCGGCCAGGCCAGCGGGGCGGTGTGCCCGCTGAGGCCGAGGATCTCCAGCGCGGCGTCGCTGGCCTCCACGATGCGCCCCGTCCGGTCGGCGACGAGCATGCCGAGGGCGGTGCCGCTGAGCACGGCGTGCAGCCTGGTCTGGGAGATCCGCCGCTCGCGCTCGGCGCGGGCCCGGGCGCCGAGGTCGACGCGACGCGCTGCGGCCTGGCCGTCCCGCGTGCGCTCCCGGAGGGTCTCGGTGTGGCCGCGGACGAGCTCGCCCAGCAGGTCCACGACCCGCTCCGTCGACGCGGCGGGCACCCGGCCCGGCAGCGTGTCAGCCCGTGGCGGCCTGCGCAGCAGAGCGCCCTCGCCCGACGGCCCGGCCCCGGGAGCGGCCGCGCCGCTGTTCCCCATCGCGGCGGTCGCCGTACCCGTGGGCACCCGCCCGGCGAGCCCCTTCGCGGCGGTGGCCGTGGCGGCAGGCCCCGTCGCCGCGGGCGCGCCGCCGGCGAGCCCCATCGCGGCGGTCGCCGTCGCGGCGCCCGGGTGAGCCGTGCCCGGGTGAGCCGTGCCCGCCGGGCTGGTCCCGGGGCCGTCGGCCGGGCGAGCCCAGCCGCCGGTGTGGTGGGCCAGGTGCCGGCCGAACAGCCGGACGGTCCGTCCGAGGGCCTCACCGGACGTCACGTGGCCGTGGACCAGCCGCGCGCCCACGTCATAGCCGATCTCGGGCCGGAACGGCTCGGCACTCACCGCCCGGACCAGCGCCGCCGCCAGGCGTGCCAGCCAGGCGCGGGCGTCCGCGGCGGCGAGCGGAAGGAGATCGACCGCAGTGATCTCGGCGAACCACCGGTCCACCAGGTCCGCCGTCTCGGTCTCGATCGTCACCGGATACCTCAGTCCCGCCGTGGAGTACCGCTTCCGCATTGCCGGTCATTCACCGGAACTGCTCGCTTACCTCGCGTTATCATTCGGACAAAACGGTCGGATTCCCCCAACCGCCGCAAACCGTACTCCAGTCTGCACGGCCACCGCGGTCTCCAGCCCAAGCGCGCCATGGGCACGATTGCCGTCCCGCCACCGTTTGACCACTCGAGAACCGGGCATCCACCCGTCGCCACCACGCCGGGAAAGCACCATGAGGCCGGATGCCGGCACGGGTCTCCTGTGAGGAGTACCACCCCACCGGTGGCCCGAGATTCCGGTGCCATCCAAGGAAAAGAACGAGAAGGAGACACGAAGGCGCGGCCGGGGGCGGCGACGGAGCGCCTCGCCCGAGCCGAGAAGCGCGGCGTGTGCCGTGCAGGGCCGTGGTAATGCGCCGCGGGCGCCGGACGGCCCGTCCGGGGAGGTCCGTCCGGGGCTGCATATCCGGGCCGGTCCCCAGGTGGACGATGCCGGATGTCCCGGAGCAGGCGGTGGCCCCGGAGCAGCGGACACGCGAAGCAGAAGACACCGCGAAACAGAAGACACAGGGAGCCCCTGAGCGGGCGACAGGGAGGCGACCGCGCAGATGCGCATCGTACTCAACGTGATCTGGCTGGTGCTGTGTGGAGTGTGGCTGGCGATCGGCTACGCCCTCGCCGCCCTCGTCTGTTTTCTTCTCATCATCACGATTCCGTTCGGCATCGCGTCGCTGCGCATGGCGAACTACACCCTGTGGCCGTTCGGACGCCGCGTGGTCGACAAGCCGACCGCGGGAACGGCGTCACTGATCGGCAACGTTCTGTGGATCCTGCTCGCCGGATGGTGGCTGGCGCTCGGCCATCTGACGACGGGCCTCGCGCTGTGCCTGACTGTCATCGGCATCCCGCTCGGACTGGCCAACTTCAAGCTCATCCCGGTGTCCCTGATGCCGCTCGGGAAGGACATCGTCCCGGTCGACAGCCGTGACAGCGACCCCTACCTGGCCGGATACCGGTAGGCCGGCCCGTCGGTATCCGGTAGGTCAGCTGGCCGGTCGCCGGTAGGTCGTCGGCGGGCGGTGGCGGTGTGCCGCCGAGGGCTGCCCGATGCCCGTCGGCGCGGCGTGTCTGACGACGTGTTCCGCGTCAATCGCGCCGACGCGCGGCTTCGCCCGCGCATTCCCCTTCGGTACCATCTGCGGGCTGGTGCAAGGTGCCGGGTACCAGCTCGGAATCGATCTGGGTGTATCCGAAACAACCGTCGCGGCCATCGAGGCGGGGTGGCCTGCCGTCGTTCCGATCGGCGGCTCCGCGTCCGTGCCGACAATTCCGCACATCGGCGTTCGACCTGGGCTCGGACTGGTTCGAGACCGCCGTCCACACGGCGATGCCGTCCGGGTTCGCCGTCGCGGGCGGCGTGGAACCCGTCCGGACATAGCTTGCTCCTTCGGCCCGCGCCGGCGGCATGTGCCGTGTCCGGAAGGCGGACGCGGCACACCGCCGGTAACGTCGTCGCTGGCGGCTACTGGCGGCGATCGGGGCGACATCTCCGGCGAGAGGCGGGCAGATGGACGTGTACGACCATGTCACCGACCTGGTCGGTGACACGCCCCTGGTGCGGCTGACGCCGACGATCGCCGACACGGCGACACCCGTGCTCGGCAAGCTCGAGTACCTCAACCCGGGCGGCTCGGTGAAGGACCGCATCGCCCTGTCGATGGTGGCGGCGGCCGAGCGCGACGGCCGGCTCGCCCCCGGCGGGACCATCGTCGAGCCCACCAGCGGGAACACCGGTGTCGGCCTCGCCATGGTCGCCGCGCGGCGTGGCTACCGCTGCGTCTTCACCATGCCGGACAAGATCAGCGAGGAGAAACGGGCCGTCCTGCGGGCCTACGGGTCCGAGGTGATCGTCTGCCCGACGGCCGTCGCGCCGGACGATCCCCGCTCCTACTACTCGGTCGCCCGCCGGGTGTGCAGCGAGACCCCCGGTGCCTGGAGCCCCGACCAGTACTCCAACCCCGACAACCCGGCCGCGCACGAGGCCTCCACCGGCCCGGAGATCTGGCGGGCCACCGGCGGGCGGGTGACGCACTTCGTCGCCGGCATCGGCACCGGCGGGACGATCAGCGGGACGGGCCGCCACCTCAAGGCGGTCAGCGGCGGCACCGTGCAGGTGATCGGCGCCGACCCCGAGGGCTCGGTCTACTCCGGCGGCAGCGGACGTCCCTACCTGGTCGAAGGCGTCGGCGAGGACATCTGGCCGGCGACCTACGACAAGGCCGTGGTCGACCGGGTGGAGGCCGTCAGCGACCGCGACTCGTTCCTGATGACGCGCGAGCTGGCGCGCCGGGCCGGAATCCTCGTCGGCGGCTCCTGCGGCCTGGCGGTCGTCGCCGCGCTGCGGGTCGCCCGCGAGCTCGACGCGGCCGGGACGACCGACGCCTGCGTCGTGGTCCTGCTCCCCGACTCCGGCCGCGGCTACCTGTCGAAGATCTTCAACGACGAGTGGATGTACGACAACGGCTTCCTCGACCCGCCGTCCGACGAGCCGACGGTCGCCTCGGTGCTCGCACACAAGGCCGCGCAGACGTCCGGGC
This sequence comes from Frankia sp. Hr75.2, assembly GCF_949319125.1. Lineage (NCBI taxonomy): Bacteria > Bacillati > Actinomycetota > Actinomycetes > Frankiales > Frankiaceae > Frankia > Frankia sp. Hr75.2. Next base: position 84,463 of record NZ_CASGGV010000354.1, read on the forward strand.
CGCCGAACCTCGTCCACGTGCATCCCGACGAGACCGTCGGGGCGGCCATCTCGTACCTGCGGGAGTACGGGGTCTCGCAGATGCCGGTGGTGCGCCACGAGCCGCCGGTGCGGGCCGCGGAGGTGGCGGGCGCCGTGCTGGAGCGCGAGCTGCTCGACGCCGTCTTCGCCGACCGGGGGACGGTGGACGCGCCCGTCGCCGACCACATGTCGCCACCGCTGCCGACGGTCGGCGCCGGCGAGCCCGTCTCGGTGCTGGTGAGCGCGCTCGGCGAGAACCCGGCCGCCCTCGTCCTGGGCGAGGGGAACCCGACGGGGATCCTCACCCGGGCCGACCTGCTGGGTTTCCTCGCCGTCCGGTGAGATCCGGTGAGATCCCGCTCCGCCTCCTGAAATCGCCGCTTGTTGAAGTCGCCGCCTGTTTGAAGTCCGGGCTCGAGTGCGAGGGTTGTGGCCATGGGTGATCGGAACGCGGGATTCGAGACCGTCGCGGTGCACGCGGGCCAGGAGCCCGACCCTGCCACCGGCGCGGTCGTCGTCCCCATCCATCCCGCGTCGACGTTCGCGCAGGACGGCGTCGGCGGGCTGCGGGCCGGCTTCGAGTACGCCCGCTCGGGCAACCCGACCCGCGCCGCGCTGGAGGCCAGCCTGACCGCGCTCGAGCGCGGGGCCGCGGCGCTCGCGTTCGCCTCCGGGCTGGCCGCCTCGGACGCGCTGCTGCGGGCCGTGTGCCGTCCCGGCAGCCACGTGGTGATCCCCGGCGACGCCTACGGCGGCACGTACCGCCTGTTCGCGCGGGTGCTGGCCGAGTGGGGCGTCGAGCACACGGCGGTCGACCTGAGCGACCCGGCCGCCGCCGTGGCCGCGATCCGGCCGGGGGCGACGGCGCTGGTGTGGTGCGAGACGCCGACCAACCCGATGCTCGCGATCGCCGACATCGCCGCGCTCGCCGCCGTCGCGCACCAGGCGGGCGCGCTGCTCGTCGTCGACAACACCTTCGCCTCGCCCTACCTGTGCCAGCCGCTGACGCTCGGCGCGGACGCGGTCGTCCACTCGACCACGAAGTACCTCGGCGGGCACAGCGACGTGGTGGGCGGGGCGGTGGTGACCGCGTCGGCGGAGCTCGCCGAGCGGGTGCGGTTCGTACAGAACGCTGCCGGGGCCGTGCCGGGGCCGTTCGACGCCTGGCTGGTGCTGCGCGGGATCAGGACCCTCGCGGTGCGGATGGACCGGCACTGCGCGAACGCGCGGGAGATCGCCGCGCTGCTCGCCGGCCACACCGCCGTGTCGGCCGTCCACTACCCGGGGCTGGCGAGCCACCCCGGCCACGACGTCGCCGCCAAGCAGATGCGTGACTTCGGCGGGATGGTCTCGTTCCAGGTCCGGGCCGGCGCGGAGGCCGCCCTCGCGGTGTGCGCCGCCACCCGGCTGTTCACCCTCGCCGAGTCGCTGGGCGGGGTGGAGTCGCTGATCGAGCATCCCGCGCGGATGACGCACGCATCGGTGGCGGGCTCACCGCTCGCCGTCCCCGACGACCTCGTACGGCTCTCCGTCGGCATCGAGGCGGCCGACGACCTGGTCGCCGACCTCGAACAGGCACTCGACTCGGCCTGACGCGCGGTTTCCCGCAAACCGCCGCTTGCCGACCCGACCCGACCGACCCGACGCCAACCCGACCCCGGCCCGGCGGTTACCCACCGGGCCGGGCTCATGAGGTGTGGGCGAAGCCAAGCACATTCCGCCGTCGCACGCGCACGGACATGGCACCACATGACGAAGGTCCCGACATTGGACCGGAGTGACGACATAGAGCTTTGTGCTCGCTACCGTCAGAGTAGCTTCTAGATCGTCTCTTTCCGGAGAATAATCATGAGATTACGTCCGGATCATCCGGGCCTCCACCGCCGTAACCGGACAACGACGCTCAGGAGTGCGGGATGGACGAAGCGGCGGACCGGCGGCTGGTCGTTGCCACCTGTGCGACCACAGCCGCACTCGCGCTGGGCGGTTCGCGTCTCATGATCTCGCCGGAGGACCGTGGCCGCGACACACTCGACCGGATCGAGACGGGCCTGCGGACCATGGCCCATCGCTGGGAGACGATGGCTCCCAGCGAGCTGGTCGAACGCCTCGATCTGATCGCCCGGCACACCGAGACGATGGCGGGTAGCCGCCAGTCGGCCGCGGTGCGCCGGGACTGGCGTCGAACGCACAGCAGAGTGCTCGTGATGTCGGCGGTGGCCCAGGGCGACAACGGCATGTCCGGGCGCGCGGTCGTGTCGGCCCGCACCGCGCTCGTGCTCGCCCGGCACGTCGGTGACGCGCCGACCGCGGCACACGCGGGCGTCGTGCTCGCCGAGCTCGCCGCCTACACGTTCGACAGTGTGGACGACGGTCTCGCGCTCGCGCTCGCGGCACGGGCGACGGCACCCAGCTCCCACACCGCGGTACTCGCGATGACCACCGAGGCCAACATCCGCGCCGGGCGCGGCGAGCCGGCCGACCGGGTGATGGCGGTGCTGCGGGAGGCCGAGGATCTCGCCCGCGAGCTGACCCCGGCGACCCAGGGCTACGCCCTCGACGGCCTGCACCCCGGCTACCTGCCGACGTTCGGCGGCGCCGCACTGATCGGCGCGGGAGCCCTCGACGAGGGACGTCAGCGACTGGCGACGGCGGCCGCCCTGTTCGACCGCTCACGCGCGCCCGGAGCGCTCGCCGCGGTGCGGCTCTACCAGGCGTCCGCCGCGGTGCACGCCGACGCGCTGGACGAGGCGCAGACCCTGGCGACCCGGGCGCTGGCGACCTCCGCGGTACGTCCCACGGCCTGGCTGACGAACGGGATCATGTCGCTCGCCGACCGGGCGCGGCGCCGCGGCGCCGACTGGACAGGGCTGGTCAACCAGGCGCGGGAATGGGCACCGGCGGCGGTGTGAGACCGCCACGGGGCAGTGGCGGCGCGCGGTGTCCGCACGGCGCGCGCGTTCCCGCGCGACGCGGACGTCGGCGCGGATGTGACGGCGCGGACCAACCAGGCGACAGCGGCCGCGACCACAGCGACCGCGATGACGACAACCAGCACAGCAAGCACCGCGGTGAACGGCGAACCGGTCAGGACATCGGCCAGCCAGGATCCCCGCGATCCGGAAGTTCCGGGGACGGAGTGTCCATTCATGCGAATGGGCGGGGGCGTCGGAACCGGCACCGCAGCCGGTGCGGAAGGCGGGCCAGCGGAAATCTGCGACAGCGAACTCAAAGACACGGCCGGGACGGTAGCGGATGCCCGACCAGCAGCTTCAGGTGACTTGATCATGTCCATAAAAGTGCAGTGGCGATCACTCAGCTTATTTTCCGCGCAGCCCCGCCTATTACCTTGATAAGTAATATGTACAACCCGTAACACCATGGTCGCACTAAAGGGCTAGTCCGTGGGCTGACTGTATCGAGTATAAACCGCCGCTGTCAGCACCGGACGCACACCATTCGCTCATCTGCTCAGGTTTCGCACACCCCGCGCGGGGCCGGATCCGCCCGAGCCCGGCGAGCGCAGCCCCACGTCGTGCGCCAACACGATCGCCCCGGCCCGGTCCCGCACCTCGAGCTTGCCGAAGATGCTGCCGACGTGCGCCTTGACCGTCCGCTCGCTGACCCGCAGCTCGATCGCTATCTCCCGGTTACTGGCCCCGCGCGCCATCGCCCGCAGCACCTGCAGCTCCCGCTCGGAGAGGCGCTCGAACCGGCGCCGGACCGCGAGATCGGCCACGGCCCCGGTGCGCAGCGCGCCGAGCAGACGTCCGCTCGCCGACGGGTCGATCCACGAGCCTCCCTCGGCGACCAGCCTGATCGCGCGCACGATGTCCTCGGCTGGCCGGTCCTTGAGGATGAAGCCCGCCGCCCCGGCCGCCATGGCGCCCCAGACGACGTCGTCGTCGCTGAACGTGGTGAGCACCAGGGCCGGCGGGTGCTCCCCCAGCCGGGCCAGGGCGCGCAGGGCGTCCACCCCGTCCATCCGGGCCATGCGGATGTCGAGCAGGATGACGTCCGGGCGGACCGCACGCACCGCCGCGACGACCTCGTCGCCGTCCGAGCGCTCGGCGACGATCTCGATACCCGGCTCCCCGCTCAGGACGAGCGCGATGCCCGCGCGGACGAGCTGCTGGTCGTCGACGAGCAGCACCCGCAGCGCGGGCCCGGCGGCGCTCACCGGGGGCCACCCCCGACCGGGCCGACGGCCACCGTGGGGATCGTCGCCGTGACCTCCCAGCCGCCGTCCCGGGGTCCCGCGACGACCGACCCACCGAGCGCGTGGACCCGCTCCGCCATCCCGGCCAGGCCCATCCCGCCGCCCGGCCGCGGACCCCTTGCCGCGGGCAGGACGCCGTCACCCGGACCGGGCCGCGCGTTGCGGACGGTGACCCGGACCGAGTCGGCGAGCATCTCGACGGTGATCCACGTCGCCGTGCCGCCGGCGTGGTGCAGCACGTTGGCCAGCGCCTCCCGGACCGTCCGGAACAGCACCGAGCCCGCGGCCTGGTCGAGCCCGCCGAGCCCGCCGGTCACGGTGAGCTCGACCGCGAGCCCGCTGCGCCGGTAGCCGTCGACCAGCGCGGCCAGGTCGTGCGCGTCCGGCAGCGGCCCGCCCGAATCCCGGTCGGCGCGCAGGGAGCCGCCGGTGGCGGGTGTGTCCCCGCCGCCGAGCAGCCCGACGGCCCGGCGGATTCCCGCCAGGCTGTCCCGTCCGACCTGCTCGGCCCGGGCCAGCGCCTCGTCGGCCAGCGCGGGGTCGCGTCGCATCGTGCGCCGGGCCCCGGTGATGTTGAGCAGCGCGACGGCGAGCGAATGCGCCACCAGGTCGTGGACGTCCTGGGCGATACGCCGGCGCTCGTCCGTCGCCGCGGCAGCGACCAGCCGGTGCTGGGCCCGGGCCAGCTCGCCGGCGAGCACCGTCGTCCGGCGCAGCACCACCCCGGTCGCCGTCGCGTACAGGGCGGCGGCGCCCCAGACGATCGAGCCGGAGGAGAGGTAGCCGTCGTGCGGCGCCGCCGGCCGACGGCTGAAGTCCACGTACGACAGGGCCGAGACGGCCGCAATCATGAACAGGTTCAGCGGGGCGGATGCCGAGCGCAACGCCACCCAGGCCGCGAGGGCCACCGCGACGAGGATGGCGGTCTTCGGCGCGTCCAGCAGGATCAGCGCGGTGACCATCGCCAGGCCCAACGGCCCGGCCACCACGGGCGGCACCCGCAGGCCGCACGCTTCGGCGGCCGGCGGCGCGACCGCGAGCGCGATCAGCAACAGCGGCCACGGCTCCAGGCCCACGAGCACCGCCGAGATCAGCGCGGCGACCGCGGTCAGGCCGTAGACCGCATGGTCGGCGAGGCGCACCATCCCGGCGACCGGGTCGGTGCCGGCCTCGCCGGCCGTCACGCGCCCGGCATCCATGCCCACGAGATCCACCGTACGAGCCGCCGGCGCGCGCCGCCTCGTACCCGGGACGGCCCGCGGCCCGATGTGCCCGCCTGTCCCCGATGGCCTACTCGGTGTCATGCATCCCCTCGACGCGGGTGGCGCACCGCCGCGACCCACGACATCGGCGGCGGACGGCGGCTCCGGGCACGAGAGCGGCCTCGCGCTACATCGGATCGTCCTGTGGGGGGACTCGCTCGCCTGGGAGGCGCGGAACTCGTTCTCCCAGGAAATGCGACAGGCCGGCGCAAATGTCATGACCAGGACTTTTGGTGGGACGGCCCCCTGCGACTGGCTGGGTGACATCACCGCCCAGCTCCGGTCGTGGCGGCCGACGGGCGCCGTGCTGGCCTTCTCGGGGAACACCGTCTCGGCCTGCATGCGCGGCCGGGACGTGCTGACCGCCTACCGGGCCGACGTCGCCGCGGCGGTCGACGCGTTGACCGCCGCCGGGGTGGACGTCCACCTCGTCGACGCGCCCGCCCGGCCGGACCAGCCGGTCAACGCGGACGGCATGACCCCGCTGGCCGGGCTGTGGCGGGAGCTCGCCGCGCACCGGGACGGCGGCGTGGCGCACCGGGACGGCGGCGTGGCGGTCGTGCCCGCCGCGCTCGCAGTGACCGCGGGCGGCCACTGGGCCCGGTACCTGCCCTGCGCCCCCGGCGAGCCCTGCGAGTCCCGGCGGCCGGGACTGCCCGCCGGGCCCGCCGGACCACCCGCGCCGGGCTCGGGAGCGGCTGTCGCGACCGATGCGACGGGCGGGCGCGCCGAGGCCGCTAAGGTGGCCCGCGGCGCGACGGCGACCGCGGGCCCGGGGTGGGTGATGGTCCGGGGGCCGGACGGCGTGCACTTCTGCCCGGTGGACACCGCCCCGATGCAGCCGTGCCCGGTGCGTTCCGCGGGTGCCGAGCGCTACGGCGCGGCGATGGCCGCACCCTTCACCCGGCGGGCGGGCGCATGATCCTCGCGGGGGCGGCGAAGACGGTGGCACCCGCCGGGACGTCGGTCGTGACGATCGAGCCAGGTCCGATCTTCACGTCGTCCCCGATCGTGATCGGCCCGATCAGGTGCGCGCCCGGCGCGATGTCGACTCGGGCGCCGATCTTCGGGACGGCATCGGGCGGGGCGTCCGTCGAGGCGTACCCGATCGTGACGCCGTGCCGGATGATCGTGTCGTCGCCGATCACGCAGTAGCGCGGGATCATGACCGCCTGGTGATGCCCGATCAGGACGCGACGTCCGATGCTGGCGTCGACGGAGATCTCGGTGCCCTGGAGGTTGCGGATGACGATGTTGTTCACGGCCTTGAAGGCGATCGTGCCGAACCTGCCGACCAGCCCGCCGCGCTCGCGGCACCACCGGCCGAACCGGTGGACGGCGAGCGCCTGGTAGCCCGGGTGCAGCCGCGACCCGTAGTGGACGTCCCTGTCCTCGCGCAACTGCGCCCGCAGCGAGAGCGGCGCGCCCCGCGACCCGGCCACGGCGGCCCGCGCCGCCGCGGGCTCCTTCGCGATGGGCTCCCCCGCAACGCGCTCTGGCACGACGGGCTCGGCTGTGCGGGGCTCAGCCGACATCGCTGAGCTCCTCGATACACACGCGCAGCTCACCGACGTTCGCGAACGAACCGAGGCGCTCGTCGGGGATCTGCACCGCGAACTCGTTCTCCACCGCGTAGATCAGGTTGATGTACGCCAGGGAGTCCCAGCCGGGCACGTCCGCCGCCGTGGTGGCGTCCGTGACGACCAGGTCGTCGTCGCTGAAGATCTCCCGGAAGACCTGGGCGAGGCGCTCCTGCACCATCAGCCGGCCACCTCCTCCATCGTCCGCGCGGATGCGCTCGCGACGGCGGCCCCACCCGCGCGAGCGTCGACGACCCGGATGAGCCCGGGCCGGTTCAGGGCGCTCGCGACCGGCAGCACCCAGCGGGTGGCCCCCGCGCCGGTGCCATCGGCGGGAGCCACACCGGGGCCACCGGCCGGGGCTGCGCGGCCGGCGTCGGCGGGAGCCGCGGGGTCCGGCCGGAAGCCCAGCCGCGGGTACAGGTCGGCCACCAGCGCGTTCTTCGCGGTCGGCAGGTAGTGCCCCCGCACGGAGGAACAGCCCAGCCGCCGGGCCTCCGCCACGGTCAGCCCGGCGATCTCGTCCTCCAGCGTCCGGCCGATGACCCGGCAGCTCATCAGCCAGGTGTCGACGTCGAGGACGGCCCCGCCGGGCTCGGCGGCGCGCCGGGCGATGACGACCGCGACGAGGCCGTGGTCGGCGAACCGGTCGGCCAGCCGGACGCAGATCACCGCGGTGGACGGGTCCGCGGCCAGCTCGGCGACCTCGGCCTCCCCGCGGCGCCGGGTGGTCAGGTTGAACTGGTTGGTCTTCCCGATGAGCTGGACGACCCGGGGCAGCGTCAGCTCGTCGAGGGGTACGACGGTCGCGACCATCTCCAGTCCGCGGTGGAACTCCTCCAGCGAGGTCGCGGACGCGGCGAGCTCCGCCGCCCGGGCCCGCGCCCGGTACTGCTCCGTGCGGGCGGTGTCCTCGGTGGTCAGGGCGGCCGGTTCGAAGAACGGGTAGTCGGCGACCGCGCGCACGTAGCCGTGCGGGTCCCGCGGCAGGGCGATGACGTCCACCTCGGGCACGAGCTGGCGGACCACCTCGCGCTCGGCCGGGTTGTCGTCGACGAAGACCAGGGAGTCCAGACCGATCCCGAGGGTGCTCGCGATGCGCCGGATCTGGGTCGGCTTGTCCTCCCAGGAGGCGCTGAACATGGCGATGTCGTCCAGCCGCAGCCGCATCGCCGGGTGCCGCTCGAACGCCTCGCGCGCGTCCGCCTCGTTGTTCTTCGAGCAGACGGCGAGGATCACGCCGCGGGCACGGAGCCGGCCGATGTACTCCTGGAACGTGGAGAAAGCCTCGCCGACCGGCCCGTCCCCGAGCGCGATGCCGGCGAGGCCCTCCTCCCCGAGCACCCCGCCCCACAGCGTGTTGTCGAGGTCGAGCACCAGGCATTTACGGCTGGTGCCCAGCTGCGCGCCGAGCACCGCCGCGGTGTGACGGGCCAGCGTGGGCACGTGCGCGAGCGAGACGGCCTGCTTCGCGCGGTGCCAGTAGCGGGGGTCGAACCAGGATCGTTTGCCGACCGTGGCGGCCAGCCGCTCACAGTCGACGAAGGCGACCTGACCGCCCGCCGCCGCGCGACCGAGCGCCGCGTTGACCGCGGCGAGCATCGACGACCGCGACCCGGGGGTGCGCAGAGCCAGGTGCCCGAGCGCCTCGGTGTCCGGGACGACGAAGGTGTGCTGGATGACCCGGGCCCCCAGCCGGGCGGTGATGATCTCCCACAGCGACGTCCACCGGCCGACCTCGGTGGCGACCGCGCGCTCGGGATCCTCGGCGAGGGCTGGCAGGGCTGCCTCGCCTTCGTGGACCGCGAGGATCACGACGTCCGGCCCGAAGCGGTACAGGCCGCTGCCCGGGTCGAGCACCTCCTGCCGGTACTGGCCGTACCCGCACTCGTACACCTCGACGGCCACCCCGGCGCGCGCGGCTGCGAGCGGCAGGAGCGCCGCGAGCTGGGCGGTCGTGTAGCTGCCGAGCAGGGCGACCCGCGCCGAGCGCGCCGCGTGGCCCGCGACGGGCGGCGGCACGACCGCCCCTCCCGCAGCGGCGGCCACGGCCGCCCGGGCTGGCACAGCCACTCCGGCCGACGCAGCCGCCCCGGCCGACGTAGCCGCCCCGGGTGACACGACTGACGCGGCCGCCCCGGCCGAGACGCGGCGCAGGACGCCGGCGGCAGCCGTCCAGCAGGTCAGGTCGCCTCCGGCGTCGGTCGTGGCCAGCGCCCAGCGCATGGCGGCGGCCGGATCGCCCGCCTTCTCGTAGGCGAGCGCGAGATCACGACAGAGCCCGGCAGGCGGCACCTCGGCCGCGGCTGCGGCGGCCGTCAGCTCGGCGAGCCGGTGCCGGCCCGTCCCCACGGGATCAGCCATTGATCGAATTCCTCCCCCAGGCGCCGCGCTCCGGACGCCCCCGTCCTCGAGATGCACGCACTTCAACCCTACCCTTACGTAAGGGTCTCCGGATATGCGCGGAGCGCCTCCCGGTACGACCGGGAGGCCACTGGTCGACCACGTCGACACGAATCGAACTCTTCTCGCGACTTTAGGTCGCACAGACGAGTCGTCCACAAAGCTTCCACATCACTCTGTCACCTCAGGAGACCGACTCGAACGCTCCCGGCGACTTTGGTGTGTTCGCTTCGTGGCCCCCGGGCCGGAACCGGCCAGCCCCAGGAGCCGGAGCCGGTCTCCCGGCAGTTCGCGATCAACGGTGCCGACAAGTGGCACGGGCTAGGCTGGGAGCCGGGTAGCAGCCGCGCGCCGGTGCTCGACGGGGCCCGCTCGTGACTCTCGACGGGGCGCTCTCGTGGGCGGAGTGCACACAGAAGGGCAACGCCATGGCGCAGTGCCGCATCCTGAGCGTCGTCGGCAACCCGAAGCCGAACTCGCGCACGCGGGCCGTCGCCGAGGCGGTCGCGGCCCAGGTCGTGCGCGCCCTTCCGGCCGACACCGAGGCGGTGGCCGAGGTGATCGAGGTCAGCGAGCTCGGGCCGGGGCTCCTCGGCTGGGGTGACCCGGCGGTGAAGGCGGCCGTCACGTCGATGAAGGCGGCGGACGTCCTGGTCGTCGCGACGCCCACGTACAAGGCCACCTACACCGGGCTGCTCAAGCTGCTGCTGGACCAGATCGGCCAGGGCGAGCTCGCCGGGGTGCCGACGATCCCCGTGCTGGTCGCGGCCGCGCCCGAGCACGCGCTGGCGGTCGAGGTGCACCTACGACCGGTACTGGTCGAGATCGGCGCGTCCTGCCCGACCCGCGGGGTGTTCGTCCTCGACTCCGCCCTGGCCGACCTGCCCGCCCAGCTCGACGCGTGGGCCACGGGCAACATCGCGGCCGTCACCGCGCTCGTCGCGGCCCGCCGCACCGCGCCACAACCGCTCGGCTGATCCGGCCGGCCGAGCAACCACCCGCGCAGAACACCAGGATCGACCGAGGTTGGCGGCGACCACGGCCGGCGGGTGTTCCGGTTCCGCGGAACACCATGATCAACTGCGGCCGGTGGTGGCCGCGTCATCGACGGGCGGCGTGCGCAGGAGCACCGGGGACCCCTGAGACGGCCGGAAGCGATACATAATTCCCGCCGACCAGATCCACATGCACAGTGCCGAGCAACCGCGGCGGTTGAGTGACAGCCAGGACTCACCCACCCGCCACGCATCACCGGGCGACGGTCCCTGATGCATAAATTCCGTACCCGTAACGCGCCCCGGCCCCGTGTCCGCGCCGCCCGAGCCTGCCCCGGCACCGTGCCTGCGCCACCCAGGACGGGATGGAACACGGCGAGAGCTGGCCGTTACGCCGAGCTGCTTCCGGCTCTCGGCTACTTCCGACTCGGGACCAGTACCAGGGCGGCGGGAACGCCAGGAGCGCGGCGCGCCCGGCGCGACGGCTGTCAGACGCAGCGGCTGTCAGACGCAGCGACTTGCCAGGCCCGAGAAGATGTCGCCGACCCAGACCTCCGGCAGGCCGTCGGGCGGGCGTGGGCCGGCCGGGCCGCATGCCTCGTCCGTGCCAGGCGCTGGATGGCCGTGTGCCGGCACCGACCCCGGCGGCGGCGTCGGGGGCTGCTGACCAGCGCCGGAGCCCGGCCCCTGGCCGGACGGGATCCGGTTGTCGGCACCGGGAACGTCCGGGTCAGGCTGCGGCCCGGGCATGGCCGGCGGCGCCGGAGAGGCCGGCTGGACAGGAGAGGCCGGCGGGGCCGGCGCGGTCACCGGGCCGGTCGGCGACGGCGCGGTGCTCGGCGAGGCGGTCGGGGTCGGCCCGGCGCCCGGCCCGGCGGTCGGCGTCGCACCGCCCGGCGGGCCGGTCGGGCTCGCGGACGCCTGGCCGCCGCCTGGTTGCGCCCACGGATCGCCGCCGCCATCACCGACGCCGGGGCCGGGGCCGACCGAGGTCCGGTCCGGCCACGGAGAGGCACCGCCGAGACCGGCCCTGTAGCCATCTCCGGGAGCGGGCATGGCGGGAGCGGGAAACTGCCGGGGGGCCGCCCGCGGCAGGCCGGTCGCGGAGTCGCCGCGCTGCAGACCCGCCGGTATCTGTCCGCTCTGGTGGCCATCGCCGTCCGACTGCCGCGCGATGATCGTCGCGTCCCGGTCGCCGCCGGACGGAGCCATCGCGCCGAAGGCGGCCACGGCGGCTGTGAAGCCGACCGCCGTTACCAGGCCGGCCCCGGGCCGACTTTCGATCATTGCCCAGGCCACCCGCCCGCGCAGCAGGCCGGTGATGCCGACCAGGAGGACGGCCATGGCGACGGTGGCGACCGATCCGGCGAGAAGCACGATCACGGCCGCCTCCGCGGCGCCGCGGTTGCCCGCATCCGTCCCCCAGCCTCGCCGGTGCAGTGTCCGCGGGAACCTATCTCACCCAGAGTAAGAACTTCGACACTTTGAGGAGCGTGTCGGTGTGGGACGAACCCGACTCACCCTGGAATAGCCGGCTCACCGGGAATGGCGGTGACTCACCTGGAATGGCTCTGCCGCGGCGGTCGGGCCGCGGGCCGTGCCGCCGGCCCGGGCTTGGACGCCGCCGAGGCGACCCTCGGGTGCGCCTGCGAGCTCTGGACCCGCCGGTCACCGCCCCGTTGGTCACCGCTCCGCGGGTGGGCCGCCGCGTCGTGCGGGCGCGACTGGGTGCCTCGCGCCCGGCGGTCGGTGCTCGGCGGGCACACCGGCGGCCGGGCGGCGGTGGTGGCCCGCGGCGCGACCCGCCCGGCCGTGGGCCGGCCCGCGGTGTGCCGACCCGGCGCGGGGCGCGTCGACGAGGGCTTCGAGGAGGCCGTCGAGAGGGCCGGCGCGGCGGGCGCGCTCAGCCGCCCCTGCGAACCCGCCGGAGCGGATGCGTGTGTGCCGCCTGCCGGCGCCGCGCCGGCACCGCCGGTACGGGCGGGACCGATCGCTCCGACGGGCACCGCGGTCGCGGCGCCATGCGGCCGGGACGGCGCCGCCGGGCCCGACCGCGCCGGCCCCGGAGCGGTCGGCGCCGCGGGCGAGTACCTGGGCCGGGTCGTCCCGGACGCCGGACCCGGCACCGGACCGGGCCGGGGCCGCGCGGTGTGGACCGGCCCAGACCGCGTCGGCGTCGACGCGGTCTGGGCCGGAGCCGTCCGAGGCGGCGCGGTCTGGGCCGGGACGGCCGTCTCGTACGGGCTGGAGGGCCGGTACGGCCTGGTCGGGCTCGGCGACGGCCGCACCGTCATCGTCGGCCCCGCCGTCGGCCGGCCGGTTGTCGACCTGCCGGTGGTCGGCTTCGGTGTCGGCCTGGAGGTCGGCTTCGCCGTCGGCTGGGCCGTGGACCGCGGCCCGGCGGGCGCGTGACCGGTGCCGGTGCTGGCGGGCGGCGTCCGGCGGGGACCGGCGGGCGTGGTCGGACTGGGACTCGGCGTGCGGCTGGTGCTGGGCGACGGCGACCGGCTCGGCCCGCCGCTCCCCGTCGCCGGCACGCCCGGGCGGCCCGGCACGGTGGTGGGCTGATCCCACCCCGTCGGCCAGGACGGCCCGGACGACCCGCCCTGGGTCGGCACCGGCGGCACGGACGTGGTGCGCGGCCCGCCGGAGCCGGATGCGCCACCGGCGCCGCCCCGCGTGGCCGGCACGGGCCAGCCGGAACCGGAACCCGACCCGGCGCCGGTGGCCGTGGCCGTCTCGGCGTCCGGATCGGGGCCGGCCGCGACCGGGCGCGAGCCGGCCGTGGCCGGTGACGGCGCGGGGTCGGGCTCCTTGACGACGAGGCCGGAGGCCTCGGGCACGTCCGGGCTGGCCGGCGGTGCGGTCGCGGCCGAGTCGGCCGGGCCGGAGAGGCGCACCGCGACCGCGCTCAGCGCGAGAACCACGGTGACGCCGGCCGCGGTGACGATTCCGGCCCGACGGCGGTCGTAGATCCAGGCCCATTCGGCCACTCCTCGGACGAGCCCGAAGAGGCCTGCGACGACCACCAGGGACGCCACAGCGAGAAAGAAGACGATCATCACACCCCCGGAGGCAGGCGACACGGGCCCAGCCCAGGAGGTGGCCCGTCACCTTCCGTTACGCGAACACTACAGTGCGTTTCCAGTAGCGCGAGTCTCGGACCGCTACAAACTGTCCAGAGTCAGGATAGAACGGGACGTACCGCCCAGAGTCACATCCGACGTTTGTCACACCCTCCAGACACACTCTCCGCACACGTCTGATCGCTTACGCACGGCCACGCGATCAGGCTCCCGGCCCGGACGGCCGGCCTGGCCGGCCCCGGTCGCGGCCTCGGCCGCCCGCGTCAAGCCGGGAGGCAGGCCCGCGACCTCGTATGTCAGGCGATGCCAGCCGACATCAGCCGACGTCAGGCGGTGGCGGGCGGGATCCGGCGCAGGATGCCCTCGAGGTCGAGCCCGGGTGGGAGGGTCCCGAAGGCCAGGCCCGCGTCCCCGCCCAACCGGGCCGCGCAGAACGCGTCGGACACCGCGGCGGGCGCGTGCCGCACCAGCAGCGAGCCCTGCAGCACGAGCGCCATCCGCTCGACGAGCCGGCGCGCGACCAGCTCGATCACCGGCGCCCCGCCAGCCCCACCCGCGCCCGCCGCCCTACTCGTGCCGGCCGCGCCGCCGGTGCCGGTGCCGGTGCCGGTGAGCAGGTCGTCCAGCTCAGCTCGGAGCCGGCGCCACGCCGTGTCGAGCCGGCGGTCGCCACCGGCGGCCGCGTCGACCTCGGCGCCGTAGGCGGCCAGGCTCGCGGGCTCGCGGCCGAGGGCCCGCACGACGTCCAGCGCGTTGACGTTGCCGGAGCCCTCCCAGATGCCGTTGAGCGGGGCCTCGCGATAGAGCCGCGGCAGGCCCGACTCCTCCACGTACCCGTTGCCGCCGAGGCATTCGAGCGCCTCGGCGACCATGGCCGGCTGGCGCTTGCACACCCAGTACTTGGCGAGGCCGGTCGCGAGACGACGGAAGGCACGCTCGCCCTCGTCGCCGTGCTCGGCGCGGTCCACCGCGCCGGCCACGCGCATCACGAGCGCGACCGCCGCCTCCGACTCCACCGCGAGATCGGCCAGCACGTTGCGCATCAGCGGCTTGTCTATGAGCAGCGAGCCGAACGCCGAGCGGTGGCGGGTGTGATGCGTCGCCGCGACGAGCGCCGCGCGCATCCCGGAGGCCGCGCCGACAGCGGAGTCCAGCCTGGTGAGCGCGACCATCTCAATGATGGCGCGCACCCCGCGGCCCTCCGTTCCGACCAGGTGGCCCAGCGTCCGGTCGAACTCCGGCTCGGCGCTGGCGTTGCTGCGGTTGCCGAGCTTGTCCTTGAGCCGCTGGATGAGGAAGGGGTTGCGACCGCCGTCCGGCAGCACCCGCGGGACGAGCAGGCACGACAGGCCGCCCGGCGCCTGCGCCAGCACCAGGAACACGTCGTTCATCGGGGCACTGGTGAACCACTTGTGCCCGCGCAGCAGGTACGAGCCGTCCCCGGCCGGGACGGCGGTGGTCTCGTTGGCGCGGACGTCCGAGCCGCCCTGCTTCTCGGTCATCCCCATGCCGGCGAGCAGGCCGCGCTTGGACAGCGGCGGGCGCAGGCCCGGGTCGTAGACGGTGCTGGTCAGGCCGGGCAGATAGGCCGCGGCCAGGTCGGGGGCGGCCCGCAGCGCCGGTGTGACGGCGTAGGTCATCGACACCGGGCACAGATGGCCCTGCTCGACCTGCCCCCAGACGAGGAACCCGGCCGCGCGGGCCACGTGCGCGCCCGGCCGGTCGGCGGCCCACGGCGCTCCCGCCAGCCCGGCGCCCACGGCCACGCGGAGCAGCTCGTGCCAGGCCGGATGGAAGTCGACCTCGTCGACGCGGTTCCCGTACCGGTCGTGCGTGCGCAGGACGGGCGGGCACCGGTTGGCCTCGTCACCCCATCGCTGCGCCTCGGCCGTGCCGGCGAGCCGGCCGAGACGGTGCAGGTCGTCCGCGTGACCGGCGGCGCCCTCGCGGGCCAGCGCCTCCAGCAGTGCGGGATCCTCGGCGACGTCGTGGCCGACCAGCGGCGGTGGTTGGTTGGTGACGCGATGCGTCGGGCCACCGCCGTCCGCCGTCATCCGGTGCCACCGGGCGGACGGCCCGCCGGCGCCGGGACCTGCCCGGCCACGGGGACAGGACCGGCCGAGGAGGACGGCCAGCCGCGTTCCACCGGGCACGCGCCGACACACCGCAACGCCATCGCCACCACCTCCCGGACCACCCGCTCGGCCTCGCGGCCGCCGCGGGGAAGCTCCTCGGTCATCGAGACCGGGCCGACGAGCACCTCGCCGATCGCGCCGGTGAGCGCCGCCGCCGCGACCATCGGGTCCTGTGCCGGCAGCGACCCCGCCTCGACGCCCTCGCGGACCAGAGCCGCGAACACGTCCCGGTACCGGCGGCGGAAGTCCAGGCGCTCGGCCTCCACCGCCGGGTCCGACGGTGCCACGAGCAGCGCGTAGGCGAGGCCGCGACGCGCCAGCGCCCGCCGGGTGAACAGAGCGACCGCCTGGACGAGTCGGTCGACGGGATCGCCCCCGGCCGCAGGCGCCTCGGCGGCACCCGGGGCCGTGGCATCAGGCACAGCGGCGGTCGACACAGCGGCCAGGGCGGAGATCAGGGTTGCCTCGCGGTCGGCCGCCCGCCGGAAGACCTCGACTACCAGCGCCGACTTGGACGGGAAGTGCTGGTAGACCGAGCCGACCGACATGTCCGCGGCGGCGGCGACCGCGGTGACCGACGCGCCGGCCCACCCGGCGTCCGCCACCAGGTCGGTGGCCGCGACGATCAGTCGCTCACGTGCGGCGGCCAACCGGTCGTCGACTGCGGTGGTGCGACGGTAGGGCACAGAAGGAGTGAATCACCGTTCGCGCCTTCAGGCCACGGCGCGGCGCCGATTCGGCCCCTACGGACCAACCCGATCAGGCCGGTCACGCCGATCTCCTGGTCAGGCCGATCAGGCCGAGGCGGCCCGGCGGGCGACCGCCCCACGACCGGACGACGCGGGAAACATCAACCGACGGCACGCAAACAGAAAAAGTGCCCGGGAAAATCCCAGCGGCATTGAAGCCGGTAGAAGCCACGGACTTCCGGCGGCACGCCGGCACACCAGCGCATGCTGACTGGCAAACCGAACGCCGACCGGATACGCACAGATGTCACCGGCGCCCGCCTGCCGGCATCTCACACCCAATGCCGCCACGCGCGGGCACCATCGCCGCCGCGCCACCGCCACGGCCGCCGATATGCGGCCGCGGGATGCGTGCGCTCGTGATATACGACTTCGTGATATACGCGGTGGACGGACGGCGACTTTCCGACCCATCGTTTCTACCACAGGGCCGCTTAGCGGTGCCGGCGGCAATGCCCCGCCCCACCGCTTCACCGCCGTTTAGCCGGGCGAGCTTCCGGCCCACCGGTTGCGCAGGGTCACCCCGGCCCCCGTCGCCGGCGGGCCCGCCGGCACCCCGCGACGACGCCACGAACAGCGCATTGGACGTCCCCCACAGGAGCCTGCCCGTGGTGACGGTGACTCCAGGAGCCCGGTACACGGAGACACAATGGTCACTGTGAGTACCACAAACAGACGCTCGGACGAATGTCAACGAGGTCGCTGTGGCCGCAGTGCCTCCGCACGGTCGCGCCGGGCATCACGGCGCTACCGCGGCGCCCGCGCCGCCGCGCCCGCGGGGTGATGGCGCGGGCGCAAGCAGGCGGCACCGACTCGGCCCGCACGGCGCACGGCGCCCCGCCCCGGCCCGCCCCGGCGCCGGATTCGCGGCGTTCACCGGCCCGGCCGCCACCGGTATCCGGTGTATCGCCCGCGGCCGGCCATCCCCGCACCGGGCCGCCGGTCCGATTTGCCGAACCGGCCTCGAAGTGGCCGGTAACACAGCTTCCGTCGATTGACCCACCGGCCCGGCCGCGGGCGAAAGACACCCCGACACGCGCGCGACGGCGCGTCCGATTCCCACTTGGAGCAATTCGGCCGGCCGGGCCCGGCGGTGTAAGAACCACACAGGCACCCGTCGGGTGAAACAGTCCGCGGCGCAACTCGTATGCTCTTCCCCTGCCGGGATTCGACGGATCAAAACCGAATACCGTCACCAAACACGGTCCCGGCGGGGTGCCGTCGCATCGGCAGCGGCGGGGGAATGGAAACTGGCGGATGACCATGGGCGACCGGCGACACCGGATGACGCCCGGCGACCGCGCTCGGCGGCGGGTCGAGCGGCGGCGGGTCAGGCGTGAGCGCCGTTGGGTCAGGTGGTCGTTCGGCCGCGGTCGGCTGGCCGGGTGGCCGCTGGTCAGCGGACTGATCGCGATTCTCGCGCTGAGCGGGGTCGCGCTGGCCGGTGGCAGCCGCTGGCTGGCCGACATCGAACGGGACCGGCTGGCGAACCGGGTGAGCCTGATCAGCAACCTGGCCACCTGGGAGTCGACGGCCGACGACCCGGCGGGCCTGCGGGCCGTCGTCGAGCGCACCGCGTTCGACCCCAACGACAAGGCCCGCAATCACCAGCTCGCCGCCCAGTTCCAGATCACTCCGGCGGGCGACACCACGCTGCTGGTCGCGCTGCTCGACCGCGCCGGGACGCTCCTGTCGGTCCGGCCGGCTCAGGGCGCGGTGAGTCCGGAGGATCTCGGACCGGCCTGGTCGACGGCGTGGAGCGGCGGCAGCGCCGTCTCGCCGGTCTTCCCGTTCAACGGGCACGCGGCGCGGGCCACCGTCATCCCGGTCGGTGGCTCGCGGCCCTGGGCGGTCCTGGTCAGCGTGTCCACCGAGGAGTCGAAGCGGCAGCTCGGCACCGGCATGGGCACGCTCCTCCGGCTACGCGGGCAGGGCGCCGTCTCCACCATCGACGCGCGTGGCATCGCTGTGGTCTCAACCGACCTCTCGCTGCCCGGGACCCGCGTGCTCGACCCCGCCGAGCTCAGCGCGGCCTGGCGCTCGACCAACCGCACCCGGGTCTGGACGACCGGCGGCGAAGACGGCTACACCCACGTCGCCGCCGCCCAGCCGGCGACCGGGTACACGACCTACCTGGTCCAGCCGACCGCGCAGCTCTACGCGGAACTACGGGAGCAGCGATCGCACCGCAACATCACCCTGCTGGTGGTGACGATGGCCGCGGTGCTCTCGATCGCGGTCGTCGGGCTGCACGAGGAGACCCGCGCCCGGCGCCGGCACGGGAAGCTGAGCTCGCTGCTGGCCGCCACCCGCGACATCGTCATGACCGTCTCGGCCGCCGGCCGGCTCGAGTACGTCAGCCCCGCCGCGGCGACCCGGCTCGGCCACGATCCCGCGGCGCTGCGCGGGCGGCCGCTGTCCGAGCTGATGCGCGGTGGCGACGCGGAACGGGTCGCCGCGCTGCTCGACGAGCCGCTGCCGGCAACCGTGATGAACGTCCGGCTGCTGTCCGCCGCCGGGCACGAGCACTGGTTCGACGTGTCGGCCCGGCGCCTCGCCGACGAGACGGGCTCGCCACGGGCGATCCTGACCTTCCACTCGATCGAGCGGCGCAAGTCCCTGCTCGACCAGCTCGGGTTCCAGGCCGGGCACGACCTGCTCACCGGGCTGGCGAACCGGGCGACCTTCGACGAACGGCTCGCCGGCGCCCTCGGCCACCAGCCGGCCGGCGGCGCGCTCGCCCTGCTGTACATCGACCTGGACCACTTCAAACCGATCAACGACACCTACGGGCACGCGGCCGGCGACCGGGTGCTGACCGTCGTGGCGAGCCGCCTCACCGGCACGGTCGGCGCCGGGATCGCGGCCGGGCCCGACGCCGACGCCGACGCCGGGGCCGGGGCCGGGAGCACCGTCAGCCGGTTCGGCGGCGACGAGTTCGGCATCCTGCTGCCCGGGGCGGACGAGACCGCCGCGGGCGCGATCGCCGCCCGTGTCGTCGCCGCGCTCGGCGAGCCGATCGACCTGGACGAGACCCGCGTGACGGTCGCGGCCAGCGTCGGGGTCGCCGTCGCCCGCGGGACGTGCCGTCCCGAACAGCTGCTGCGGGCCGCCGACCAGGCGATGTACCAGGCGAAGGCGGCCGGCCGGGCCCGGTACTCGATCGGCGTGGTGGCGGAGGCGGAGCCCGACCCGTCCGAGGCGGTCGCGCCCACTCCCCCGATGACACCGGCGGCGCCCCAGGCGCCCGGGACGCCGGCCACGGGGAGCCCGTCCGTCTCGCCCCCGCCCGCCGCGCGCCCGTCCTCGCGGCGTCTGTCAGTCGCGCACCCGTCCGCCCGGCGGCTGTCGGTCCGGCGGCTGTCAGTCCGGCGGCCGTCGCCGCGGCGGCCGTCCGTCCGGCGCCGAGGGGGTACTCGCCCGCCCGCTCCGCTGCGGCACCGGCTCGCGGCGGCGATCCCGTCAGCGACCGTCGTCGTGGTGCTGCTGGGGACCGTGACCGCCGGGCTCGCGATGGAGACCACGGCGCGTGACAGGGCTCAGAAGCAGCGGATCGACGCCGGCGTCGAGCTCGTCACCCACGTCGCCGAGTACGCCCATGCCCTGAGCGACCCCGGGCGCCTCACCGGGGTCGTCTCGGAGATGCCCTGGCCGCTCGGGAACCCCGCCGCGCTGACCGAGGTGTTGCGGGTCATGGGGACCTCGGCCGTTGCCGGCCCGGGCTCGCTGCTGGCCGTCGTCGCTCCCGATGGCCGGCCGATGGCGACCGAGCCGCCCGGTACGCCCGTGCCGATACCCGTCGGCGACGATCTCTGGTTCGACGCCAGCCGCAAAGGGGCGCTCACCCCGATGATCCTCGTCAACGGCCGCTCCCGGATCTGCTCCATCGTGCCGATCCTGCGCGGCGGGTCCGCGGCGGCGCAGCTACTGCTGTGCCCGACGAACGTGCTGCCCGCCGCCCGGACGCTGCGCTCCATGAACGGCCTGTCCGGGGATCTCGGCCGGGGCGGCATCTCCGTGCTCGACGTGCGCGGCCGGGCGGTGCTGTCCTGGGACGAGGCGCTGGTCGGCAGGACGCTGGTCGAACCGGCCGACCTCGAGCAGGTCCGCGACGGCACACCCGGCCTGGTGCGCTCGGCGAGCCGGCCGGACACGATCGCCGTCGCCACGGCGATCCCGGGCGGCGGATACGTCCTGCTGGACCAGACCGCCGACCTGTTCCAGCTGAGCCTGCTGGAGTACCGCTCGATCGGCGACGGGCTGCTCTTCGGGATCATCGGCGTCACCGTCATCGGGCTGGCCGTGGCCAACCGGCGCCGGGAGCGCGCGGTGCGCCAGGACTTCGAGCAGCTCGACATGCTGCTGCACGGCGCGCACGACATCGTCATCCTCCTCGACCGGAGCGGCCGGCTGGATTTCGTCAGTTCCGCGGCGGAACCGCTGCTCGGCCGGGACAGCCAGGAGATGCTCGGCCACGACCTGCTGCGATACGTGCACCCGGAGGACCGGGCGGCGGTCCGCGAGTTCCTCGCCGGCCCGGCCGGCGAGGCGGCGGACGGCCGGGCGCTGCAGGACATCCGGCTCGAGGCACGCGACGGCAGCCACCGCTGGTTCGACATCGAGGCGACGGCCTGCGCCCCGCGGCCGCCGGCCGCCCGCGCCCGGGGCCCGGTGCTGACCTGCCGGGAGATCGGGGAACGGCGCGGCCTCACCGAGCAGCTGCGCCGGCGGGCCCGGCACGACCCGCTCACCGGGCTGCCCAACCGGGCCGCGCTGGCCGAGCACCTCGACGCGGTCGCGCGGCGCAGGACAGCGTACGCGGTCCTGCTCGTCGACCTGGACTATTTCAAGCCGGTCAACGACAGCTTCGGCCACGAGGTGGGCGATCATGTGCTGCGGGTGACCGCCACGCGCATCCGCCGGGTCCTGACCGGCGGCGGCGCCGGTAGCGGTAGCGGTAGCGGAGACGGTGCCGGCGGCGGCACTGGCAGCGCCAGCGGCGACACTGACGGCGGGGTCGACGCCAGCGGCGACAACAGCCCGCGCCAGCCTGACACGGCGCCCGTTCCCGGCGGTGCCGCGGGCGCCGGGGAGCGGCCCCGTTTCCGCCGCCGCCCGTCGTCCTGGTTCGGCGGCGACCTGGGTGGATCATGGAACCTGCCGGAGCAGGGTGAGGTCTTCCGGGTGGGCGGCGACGAGTTCGTCGCGGTGCTGGCCGGCCCCGTCACCGCGCTCGCGGGCGGGCTGGACGTCGAGGCCGTGGCCCGGCAGACCGCCGACCAGATCACCGCGATCGTCCGGGAGCCGATTCACGCGGGCGGGCGGCTGGTGACGGTGGGCGCCACGGTGGGCGTCGCGCTGTCGCGGGGGGCGGCCGCTCCGGAGGCCGTCCTGCGCCTCGCGGACGCGGCGATGTATCAGGCGAAGCGGTCCAGGCCTGACGGCCGCCCTCCGGGCGAGCCGCTGCGCACCTCCCCGCCCGCCAGGCCGCTGCGCGCCCCCGGCACCGAGCCAGCCCCCGTCACCGAGGCCGCAACGCCAGCGGACACCGAGGCCGAGCACGCGTTGTGACGAAAACCCGGAACATCGGAAATGCAACTTCGCCGGTTGCGCCGTCCGGTGTCAGGGTCGTGCCGTATGGTGGCGCCGTTCGGGCTGACAGGCGGCGAGATGGCCCCGGTTCGGGGCGACCGAGGTGGCGTGTGCGGAACCCATGCGGAGGCGAGATGCGCACCCACGGCCGGCCACGAGCGCTCGTCGTCGACGACCAGGAGATGATCCGGCTGCTGGCGGCCCGGGTGCTGTGTGACGGCGGCTGGTCCGTCGAGACGGCGGGCGGCGTCGCCGAGGCGCTCGCCCTGCGGCCGCTCGGCTTCGACGCGCTGGTCATCGACACGCGGCTCGGCGCCGAGCGGGGCACCGAGCTGCTCGCCGCCCTGCGGCTCGACGATCCGCTGGTGCCGCGCCGGTGCCTCATCCTCAGCGGCGCGTCCACCGACCCGGCGCCGGACGACGTCGCCGTGCTGCTCAAGCCGTTCCGGGCGGACGACCTGCTCGACGCGGTGAACAGGCTCTCGGGCCGGCCCACGGTCGACGATGACCCGCCGGGCGGTGGGCGCCAGCGGCGGACCGGATGACCCAGTCCGGGACGGCCGGCGACGCACGTGTCGCCGACCGTCTGATGTTCCTCATGATCGCGCTCCAGGAGCGCGCGAACCGGGCCCTCGTCGAGGAGCTGCACGACGGGCCGATGCAGGAGCTCACCGGCATCCTGCTGTCGCTGGCGAGCCTGCGCCGGGGCCTGCCGGCCGAGGCCGCCGCGCAGATCACCCAGATCGAGACCCGCCTGCGCGACGCCGCCGCCGCGCTGCACCGGCCCCAGCCGCCGTTCCGCCCCGGCAACGGCCCCCGGCAGATGCTCGAGCTCGGCCTGACCCAGCGGGTGGAGGGGGTCCTCGTCGACCGGCTCTACACCAGCCTGGACATCGACGTCGCCCCGCCCGCGCTCACGGAGGTCGCTGTCGTGCTGGCGACCGTCCAGCTCCTGCTGCAGGAGAGCGACCCGCTGGAGCGCCCGGCGCGTGCGCTGGTGGCGGTGCGGAGCAGTGCCGAGCATGTCGAGCTGGCCCTGCGGGTCGCCTACGCCGACGGCTTCCGCCCCGACGCCGCGACGGCGGGCCGGCTGGAGCGGCTGCGGCAGGTCGCGGACGTCCTCGGCGCCCGGCTGAGCCCGGACGCGGTCACCAGCGCGTGGTCCGCGGCGGTGCGGCTGCCGCGGGCGCCGTCCCAGGCGGGCGGGTAGGCACCGTCAGTTGTCGCGGGGCCAGGGCGGCGCACCGAGCGGGGGGAAGGGACCGCCGGGGGCATCCAGCGCCTCCCGCACCTTCGACAGCAGCACCCGCTCGGAGAACGGCTTGGTCAGCAGGGCAAGCCCCGGGGCGAGCGTCCCGTTCTGGGCGAGCACGGGCTGGGCGTACCCGGACATGTAGAGGACGCGCAGGTCCCGCCGCTGCTGGCGGATCCGCTCGGCGACCTCGCTGCCGAGCAGCTGCGGCATGACCACGTCGGTCAGCAGCAGGTGGATCTCCTCCCGCGTCGTCGACGCCAGCGAGATCGCCTCGGGCCCGCTCGCCGCGATGATCACCTGGTAGCCGTTGCGGGCAAGGATGCGACGGGTGAGCTCGCGCATGGCCGGCTCGTCCTCGACCACCATGATCGTCTCGCCGCCGAACAGCTCACCGTCGGCGAGCTGCTCCTCGGCCGCCGGGACGGCGCCGTCGACGGCCGGCAGCAGCGCGCTGACGGTGGTGCCGACGTTGACCGTCGACAGGATCTCCACGTGCCCGCCCACCTGGGTGACGATCCCGTAGACGGTGGCCAGGCCGAGCCCGGAGCCCTCGCCCTTCGTCTTGGTCGTGAAGAACGGCTCGAACGCGCGCGCGGCGACCTCCGGCGACATGCCCGTCCCGCTGTCGCTGACCCGCAGGTGCACGAAGCGCCCGCCGCGCAGCCCCGGGCGGGCGGCCGCCGTCTCGTCGTCGATGCTCACGTTCGAGGTGTCGATGGTGAGCGTGCCGCCACCGGGCATCGCGTCCCGCGCGTTGACGGCGAGGTTCACCAGCACCTGCTCGATCTGGCCCACGTCGGCCAGCACCGTCCACAGGCCCGGGTGGGCGGAGGTGTGCAGCTCCACATGCTCGCCGAGGGTGCGCCGCAGCAACTGCTCCATGTCGTGGACGACCCCGTTGAGGTCCAGCGGGCGCGGCTGGACCACCTCGCGCCGACCGAAGGCGAGCAGCTGATGGGTGAGCTGGGCGGCCCGGTCGGCCGCCCGCTGGACCTGCTCGATGTCGCGGCGGGCGGACTCCCACCGGCCGCCCTGGTCCCTGGCGGCGGTTCCGACGACCTCACCGACGAAGGCCGTGTAGTTGATGATCACTGCGAGCAGATTGTTGAAGTCGTGTGCCACGCCGCCGGCGAGTTGGCCGAGGCTCTCCAGCCGCTGCGACTGGTGCAGCTGTACCTCGAGCCGTTCCCGCTCCGCCTGGGCCCGCAGCCGCTCGCGCTCCGCCTGCGCCTCCAGCCGGTCGGTGACGTCCCGGATCGCGGCCGAGACGAGCAGCCCGTCCTCGGTCTCCAGCGCGGACAGGGAGATCTCGGCGGGGAACTCCGTGCCGTCCCGGCGGCGCGCGGCGAGCTGCATCCCCGCGCCCATCGGCCGCGGCCGCGGATCGTCGAAGTAGCGGGTGCGGTGCCGCGGGTGCAGGTGCCGCACCGACTCGGGGACGAGGATCTCCATCGGTTGCCCGACGAGCTCGTCCCGGTCGTACCCGAAGAGCCGCTCGGCCTGCGCGTTCACCAGCGCGATCCGCCCGTCCGGGCGCACGCCGACGATCGCGTCCGGCGCCGCCTCCAGCAGGCCGCGGAACATGGCCTCGGCCCGCTTGCGGCTCGTCACGTCCCGGATCGCGGCCGTGACGAAGATGCCCTCGGCGGTCTGGACGGCCGACAGCGAGATCTCGGCGGGGAACTCCGTGCCGTCCCGGCGGCGCGCGGCGAGCTCCACGCCCGCGCCCATCGGCCGCGGCCGCGGGTCGGAGAGGTACGCGCCGCGGCGGGCCGGGTGCGCCCCGCGCAACGCCTCCGGGACGAGGATCTCCATCGGTTGCCCGACGAGCTCGTCCCGGTCGTACCCGAAGAGCCGCTCGGCCTGCGCGTTCACCAGCGCGATCCGCCCGTCCGGGCGCACGCCGACGATCGCGTCCGGCGCGGCGTCCAGCAGACTGCCGGGCGGCACGTCGGCATAGCCCGCCAACGACTACCCCCAAATCGTGAACGACGTGTCACGCAATGACACATGGTAGCCCGGAGGGCGCGGGACGTTCGACCGCAAACGGGTATCAGTCGGACCGCGCCACGATCATGTCAGCAGGTGCCGAGGTCAGCGTGCCCAGGTGCCCGGGAACCGGTGGCACGGTCAGGATCTGAGATCCCGGCAGAGAGCCCGGCCAGCCCCGCCCCGACGATCACGACGTCGACGGTCTCCACACTGCCTCCGAAGATTCGGGTGGCCGCGGGACTCCCACGGCCGTGTCACGCTACGTCACGGCCGACACGGGATCGGTGTGCGCAGTCGGCCTGTCCCCCGGGGCATTCCCGGTTCCGGGACTCTCGAGCCCGTGCTGGGACGGGACCGCCGGCTCCGCGGGCGCTGATGACTGCGTGGGCACGACCGGCTCCGCGGGCACGACCGCCGGAGGCACCACCGAGACACCCGGGGACACAGCCGAGACCTCCGCGGACCCCGCGGATGCGGCCGGCCGCGGGGCCACGGACGGCCGGAACCCGAGGCTCACCAGGGCGGGCTGCTCCGGCACCGGGCGACGGCGGCCGACGAGCAGCACCGCGCCCGCGACCAGGGCGCCCCCCACGATGCCGTCCAGCCAGAAGTGGTTGGCGGTCAGCACGACCACGGCGACGGTCGCCAGCGGCTGGATCACCGCGAGCCAGCGCATCCGGTGACGCAGGATGGTGACCACCGCCCACGCCTCGAGGATCGCCCACCCCACGTGCAGACTGGGCATCGCGGCGTACTGGTTGGCGACCCCGCCGCTGCCCTTCCCGTACGGTGACGGCCCGAAGAGCATGCCGGTGTCGACCAGGCCGACCGACGAGTCGACCCGTGGCAGGAAACGCGGCGGCGCGAGCGGGTAGAGCAGGTGGATTCCCAGGCCGGCGCCCGTCGCCAGGATGATCACGTTGCGGACTCGGCGCCAGTGGTCGCGGTGCCGGACGAACACCCACACCAGCAGCAGGATGGCCGCCGGGAAGTGGGCGCCGACGTAGTACCAGTTCGCCCCGTGCGGCAGCCACTGGTGCGCCAGCGCGACGCCCTGCAGCGAGGCCTCGTCGGGCAGGCGCAGGAACCGCTCCAGCCGCCAGACGTCAACAGCGTGCCCGAGTGCGTCGGGCTCGCGGCCGGTAGCCAGGTGCCGGCTCAGGCTGTAGCCGACGTAGAGCAGCCCGAGCAGGATGACCTGGCCCACCGTGTAGGCGAGCAGGCCGAGCCGCACTCCCGCCCACCGCGGGCGCACCCGCTCGAAGGCGTGCGAGGGCCACGACCCGACGCGGGCGAGCCGGGCCACGGCCCCCGCCCCGGCGGGCGGCGCGTCACCCAGGCCGTGCGCCGCGCCGGCGGGCGGCGCGCCGGCGCGGCGCGCGGACGCGGCGGCTGGTGGTGGCGCGAAGGGAATCAGCCCAGGCAACGCCACCGGTACGGCCGCGGGTCGCTGCCGTGGCAGCGCGGCCGAAGGAGCCCCGACCATGTTTCCCTCCTCGTCGACGCGTTCCGGACCCGCCACAAGGACGGGCCCACCGCACCGGACGTGACACCCGGCAGCCGCCCCCGTGGACCAACACTCGGCAAACCAACGCCACACGGCAACCGATTTCGCTCGGCGACCGTTACCGCCGGACGACCGATGACGCTGGGCACCACGGACACGACGCCCTGAGTGTCGCCGACAGGTCCGACAATTCCCGGGCGCCGCCGTCCCCGGCTGTGCGCGGCCTCGACGGGCGTGGGCCGCGACCTGTCCGAGTGTCGGCGTTTCGGCCCGGAAAGGCAGTGGTGCCAGCCCCCCGATCGCGATGGGGTCACCGCCCCCGGCCTTGGTACGGCTCGTTCGGGCCCAGCGGGCGGCCCCGGCGCGCCCGGCAGGCGCCGAGAGCCGACCTAAGCCGCGAAAGCCCAGGCCAGGACCCTGCCGGGCCCCTGCGAGCCGTCGCCGGTGGGGGCAGTCGGCCCACCGAAGGTGGTGCCAGCACCCCCGCGCGGGTGACCCTGGCCTGCTGGCGACGGTGTAGGCGAACCGGGCTGAATGGAGCCATGGCGCGCAACGGCACGGCGGGCGACACCACACCAGGCCACGAACCAGGCAGCCACCGACCAACGGACGAGACCGGGAGCACCGGAGCGATCACCGTGCTGCTCGCCGACGACAACCTGATCGTCCGGGAGGGCGTGCGGGCGCTGCTCTCCCGCGTCGCCGACATCGTGGTCATCGGTGTCGCCGCTGACCACGACGAGCTGGTCCGCGCAGCCGCGCGGCTGCGCCCCAGGGTCGTCGTCACCGACATCCGGATGCCGCCGGACTTCACCGACGAGGGGGTCCGGGCGGCCCAGCGCATCCGGGCGGCGAGCCCGGCGACAGGCATCGTGCTGCTCTCCCAGTACGACGAGCCCGACTACGCGATCACGCTGCTGCGTGACGGCCTGTCCGGCTACGCCTACCTGCTCAAGGAGCGGGTCGCCGACCCCGACCTGCTGGCGCGCGCCATCCGCGAGGTCGCCGGCGGCGGCTCCATGCTGGACCCGGACATCGTCGCCGCGGTGATGACGCCCGTCCGCGAGGCCGGGACGCTGACCCGCGAGCAGGAGGAGCTGCTGCGCGACGTCGCCCACGGGCGCCCCGTGGCCGCCATCGCCGCCGACCACGGCGACACCCCGGCCGCCGTCAACGCGGCGATCGACGCGCTGCTGCTGCGGCTCGCACAGGGCGCGAGCTCGGGCCAGGCCGGCGCGCTGCGCCGCCTGCGCATGCTGCACGAGGCGCTGATGAAGCGCGAGGAACAGGACGTCGCCCTGACCAGGCTGCTCCCCAGCGGCCTGGCGCAGAAGCTGCGCGACGACGCCACCGCCGCGAGCCGCGCCGAACGCCTCGTCGTCACCGTGCTCATGTCGGACGTCCGCGGCTACTCGGGCATCGCGCAGCGCACCGACCCGATGGTGCTGGCGCACCAGCTCGACGAGCACCGCCGGGAGATGAACGCGGCGATCCTCGCCGAGGGCGGCACCGTCCTGCAGTACGCCGGGGACGCGGTGATCGCTGTTTTCGGCGCGCCGGACCCGACCAGCGACCACCGCGAGCGTGCGGTGCGCGCCGCGGCCGCGATGCACCGGCGCCAGCGCGGCCTGGACGAGCGGTGGACCAGGCGCCGTCTGGAGCCGTTCGGGCTGGGCGTCGGGGTCTCCACCGGCGAGGTCGCGGCGGCCCTGCTGGGCTGCGACGCGCACCGGGAGTACACGCTGGTCGGGGACACGATGAACCTCGCGCAGCGGCTCCAGTCGATGGCGGAGGCGGGTGTCACGATCGTGAGCGCCGCGACCGCGGCGGCGCTGCCCGCCGACGTCGTCGTCCCCCTCGACCCGCGGCCGGTGAAGGGGCGGGTCGGGGACGTCCGGGCCTACCGCGTCATCGCCGGCGGCGCCTCCTCCCCCATCCCCGTTCCCGTCTCCGTCCCCACTCCCGTCGTTCCGGCTCCCGTCGTTCCGGCGCCTGCCCTCACCGCGCCGGTCCCGCGGCCGCGCCGCCGCCGTCTGCTGGCCCGCTCCGCCGCCTGAGCGCCGGGCACGAGCCCCGCCCGATGGAAAATGGGCCCCGGAACGCAGGCCGGGGCCGCCGGGGAGATCCCCGGCTGATCGGGAGGGTCGTGATGACCGCGATGACTCAGCCGGAGCAGGCGGACGCGGGCAGGGGGGTCGCCGTCGTGACCGGGGGCAGCCGGGGCATCGGCGCCGCCTGCGCCCGTCTGCTGGCGCGGGCCGGGTGGACGGTCTGCGTCACCTACCGTTCGGACGAGGCCGCCGCGCAGGAGGTTGTCCGGGAGTGCGACGCCGCCGCGCGGGCCCTCGGCACGCCGGCCGGGGCCGCCGCCGTCGCCGCGGACCTGGCCGATCCGGCGCAGATCCCCGGGGTCTTCACCGCGGCCGACCGCCTCGGCCCGCTCACCGTCCTGGTGAACAACGCCGGGATCGTCGACCGCCAGATGCGGGTGGACGAGATGACCGCCGGCCGGCTGACCCGGATGTTCACCGTCAACACGGTCTCGTCGATCCTGTGCGCCGGGGAGGCCGTCCGCAGGATGTCGACCCGGCACGGCGGCGCCGGCGGGTCGATCGTCAACATGTCGTCGGCGGCGGCCAGGCTCGGCAGCCCGGGGCTGTACGTCGACTACGCGGCGAGCAAGGGCGCGATCGACACGTTGACGCTCGGCCTGGCCAGGGAGGTCGCGGGCGAGGGCGTGCGGGTCAACGCGGTGCGCCCGGGGATCATCGCGACCGACATCCACATCAGCAGCGGGGAGCCGCAGCGGCCCGCCCGGATGGCGGGCAGCATCCCGATCGGCCGTGCGGGCACCGCCGACGAGGTCGCCCAGGCCGTGGCCTGGCTGTGCTCGCCGGCCGCGTCCTACACGACCGGCGCGATCCTGGACGTCGCCGGCGGCCGCTGAACGAAGGCTGAACGGAGGCCGAACAGGCGCGACTACCGGGCCGACGGGGGCCGGAACATGACCAGGGCGGTGGGGTTCCGGCGGGCGTAGCGCAGGGCCGCCCGCTCGCAGGAGCCGCTGACCCACTCCAGCGTCCAGTCGACGTTCACCAGGCCCACGACGTCGGCGACGCGCTGCTGGAACTCGTCGTCGACCTCCTGCTCGGCGCTGCGGGAGGCATAGGCCACGCCCTCCATGCCGAAGGCTCCGTACATCCCGGCCGACCACCGGGCCCATCGCGTCCATCGGTCACGCACGGCGACCACGACTAAGCGGGAACCCATCCGCGCCGCGAGCTCCGCCGCGAGCAGGACATCGGCGAGATCTCCGGCGTCACCCGCGCGTAGGCCCACGATCACATGACTTCCCGACGTTGTCCGCGCGGCAAGTCGACGTCCCTCAGCCTGCTCCACGGTTCCTCCTCCGCCGGCGCCGTCCCGGTCGAGTTACCGCCGAGGATGGTGGCCACGATTGTGATGGGAAACACCAGAAAGGGGAAGTACCGAAGAGACCTGATTTTGTCGAACGCTCGTAGTTCACGCATCGGCCCGCCGTCTCTTCGGTCGCCCGCACGCGGCGACCTGCCCGTGCCACGTGATCCGGGTGCCGTCCTCCTCTTTCTGCCCCGTCCCGATCGCTCGTACGCGGACCAGTCGCGGCCGGTCGCCGCGGAGCCGAGAATCCTGAGATCCGGGACGCGCGCGCCGAGCTCACCCTGCGGGCACGCACCGTCCGTCCGGGTATGTCATCGCCGGTCGCACGAAGGCGGGAAACAGATGTCGGTATTGGACAGATTCCGCCTCGACGGCAGGGTCGCCATCGTCACCGGGGCCTCGTCGGGGATCGGCGTCGGCTTCGCCCGCGGGCTCGCCCAGGCCGGCGCGGACGTCACTCTCGGTGCCCGGCGCACCGACCGGCTCGCCGCGACCGCCACGCTGGTCGAGGCGGAGGGCCGCCGGGCCGTCGCCGTCGGCACCGACGTGGCCGACCCGGAGTCGTGCCGGAACCTCGTCACGGCCGCCATGGACACCTTCGGGCGGGTCGACATCCTGGTCAACAACGCCGGGGTCGGTTCGGCCCACCCGGCGCTGCGGGAGACCCCGGAGCAGTTCCGCTCGGTCATCGACGTCAACCTCAACGGCTGCTACTGGATGGCCCAGGCCGCCGCGGCCGTCATGCGGCCGGGCAGCAGCATCATCAACATCTCCAGCGTGCTCGGCCTGACGACGGCCGGCCTCCCGCAGGCCGCCTATTCGGCCAGCAAGGCGGCCCTGCTCGGGCTGACCCGCGACCTCGCCCAGCAGTGGACGGGCCGGCGCGGGATCCGCGTGAACGCCCTGGCGCCCGGGTTCTTCGAGTCCGAGATGACCGATCAGTACCGGCCCGGGTATCTGGAGAGCCAGTCGGCACGGATCCTCGCCGGCCGCTTCGGCGACCCTGAGGAGCTGACCGCCGCGCTGATCTTCCTGGCCTCCGACGCCGGCGGCTACGTCACCGGGCAGACCCTCGTCGTGGACGGCGGCGTCTCCATCACCTGACCGCGCTGCTCAGGGAGCCGGTCAGGTCTCCAACGGCATGAGCTCGCGGGCGAACCCGTCGAGGAACTCCGGCCAGCCGGCGGAGTCGATCAGCGGGTACACGACGAACTTGCTCACCCCGGCGTCCACGTACCGGGCGACGAGCTC
The DNA here is from genome assembly GCF_949319125.1 of Frankia sp. Hr75.2. Classification (NCBI taxonomy): domain Bacteria; kingdom Bacillati; phylum Actinomycetota; class Actinomycetes; order Frankiales; family Frankiaceae; genus Frankia; species Frankia sp. Hr75.2. The sequence continues at coordinate 115,929 of NZ_CASGGV010000354.1, forward strand.
GCGCGCCTGAGCCCACCCGCGCGGGACGAGGTCGGCGGGGTCGCGCCCGGGGCGCCGCCCCCGCAGTGCCGCCGCCGTCGCCGCGGGGACCTCCCCGAACGCGATCCGCAGGCTCAGCCCATGGTGCTCCGGATCGACCTCGCGCCCGGCCTCCGCGGCGGCCGCGTTGATCACGGCGATGCCCGCGGCGGCCTCGACGGGGTCGACCAGGCTCGCCAGCCAGCCGTCCCCGTAGTGGCCGATACGGCGCAGCGCGGCCGGCGCCGCCCCGCCGAGCCAGATGTCGAGCGGACGGGCCGGGCGGTCCCCGATCCCGATGTCGGTGACGTCGAAGAACTCGCCGTGGAAGGTCACCGTCTCCTCGGCGAGCATCCGGCGCAGGAGCTGGAGCGCCTCGTCGAACACCGCGCCGCGCCGCCCGGCCGGCACCGGGAACGCGTCACGCTCGGCCGGACGGGCCGGCCCGAGCCCGAGCACCGGCAGGACCCGCCGCGGCGCCAGCGCGGCCATGGTGGCCAGCTGCTTGGCCAGCAGGACGGGGTTGCGTCCGGGGAGGACGGCGACCCCGGTGCCGACCTTGATCGAGCTGGTGCGGCCCAGGGCATACGCCATGCCGGCGAACGGGTCGACGCTCGCGGCGGAGAGCTGCTCGGAAAGCCACAACGAATCCACACCGAGTGCCTCGGCCGTGTCGACCCGGGCGGCGAACTCCCGGCCGGGGACGGCGGCGAACCCGACACCGATGCGAACCTTCATACGGTCAGCCTAGGTCGAAGCGCTCCACGGGACCCCGAGCCGAGTGTCCCGGGTAGCCCCCCTGCCCCGGCGAGACAGGCAAATCGGGGCATTGACCCCAGCGGGAATCCCGGAGGACCGTCGTCTGATGGGCGACGTCGGCAAGCCGGAACGCATCGTGGAGGACGAACCGATCGGGTTCCCGGACGAGGAGCCACTGACGGCTCCCGCGCCGGTCCCCGCACCACCGGCCACCGCACCACCGGTACCGGCCGAACCGGAGAAGGAGCCGGCCCCCACCGGGCAGGCGGGGCAGGACGGCCGCGTGCCGATCCCACGGTGAGCCTGCTCGGGTGGCGCCAGTGGGCGGTCGACTCCGACGGCCTGCTGCGCCCCGCCTGGACCCCCTGGTCACCGTTCCCGCCCGGGTTCCTGCTGTGGCGCCCGGACGGCCTGACCGAGGCGCACTGCCTGCGCACCGACGACTCCGGGCAGGAGCAGCACGACCGCCTGCCGGGCGACGACTGCGTGTGCGGCCTCTACGCCTGGCGTGATCCGTCCCTGCTGGTGACGGCGCGGCTGCCCCGGTGGACGAGATGTCCCTGCGTGATCGGCGTGGCGCGGCTCGGCGGGCGGGTGATCGTCGCCGAGCGCGGCTACCGGGCGCAGCTGGGCTACCCGGCCGCGGTGTTCGACCCCCGCGGCATCGTCTCGCCCCGGTACGCGGTCGCGCGTTACCGCAGGTGGCCGGCCCTGGTCGCCGAGTGGCACGCCGCCGGGCCCCGCGGCGGCGAGCAGGCCGGCGCACACCCTGACGAGACGGGCGAGTAGCCCGATGACCGATGGGCGCGACCCGGGAGCGCCCACCGAGGAACGGTCACCCCACGTGACTTCGGCATGGCCGATACCTGAACGGGGGTAGCCAGAAGTGTCTTTGCGCCCGTAGAACGTCACACGTGGCGACAAAGATCGCGCGCCGGCCGACTAGGGTCAGATCTGCACACAACGGCACGATGCGGGCATAACCGGGTCTGGTCACGATAGATCGCTCCCGGGTCGGGGGCGCGCCCGGCCCCGAGTGGCGCGACGGCGCGCAGCGAGGGGGAACCGTGCGGACAACCGGCACCGCGGCGGATCCCGCCGACCCCGCCGAGCCGGGCGACCCCCTCCCCGCTGATCCCGTCCCCGCTGATCCCGTCCCCGCCGGTGCGCGGCGGGACGGGCCGCGGCCGAGTCACCGGCACCGACGTCAGCGGCGCCGCCGGCGCCCGCTGGGCCGCGCGGGCCTGGTCCCGGCGGCGGTCCTCGCGGGGTACCTCGCGCTCGCCGTCGCCGTCTTCCGTGCCGCGTGGGCCGATCCCGGCGGCGTGGTCTACGGCTACAGCGACTCGGTGCTGTTCGCGTGGTACCTGGGCTGGGTCCCGCACGCCCTGTCCGCAGGCATCGACCCGTTCGTCACCTCGTACCTGAACGCCCCGACCGGCACGAACATCCTGTGGAGCACGCCCGTCCCGCTGCTCGGGCTGGTGACCGCGCCGGTGACCGCGCTGTTCGGCCCCGTCGTCTCACTCACCCTGCTGCTGACACTGGCGCCGGCGCTCTCCGCGTTCGCCCTGTTCTGGGTGCTGCGGCGCTGGGTGCCGGCGCCGCCGGCCGCCGGCGCCGGCCTGCTCTACGGCTTCGGCCCGTACATGGTCGGCGAGTCGTACGGGCACCTGCATCTCACCTTCGCGGTCTTCCCGCCGCTGCTGCTGCTCCTGCTCGACGACCTGATCGTGCGCCGGCGCCCACCGGGGCGCACCGGCGTGCTGCTCGGCCTGGCGGTCGCCGCCCAGGCCATGATCAGCGAAGAGGTCCTGGCCACCGCCACGCTGCTCGGCGCGCTCGGGCTCGCCATCGCCGGGCTGGCCCACCGCGCCGCCGTCCGCGCGCGGGCGGGCGCGCTGCTGCGGGGCCTGGCGGCCTGCGGCACGACGGCCGGGGCGCTGCTCGCCTGGCCGCTGTCCGCGCAGTTCCTCGGCGACCAGCGGGTCCACGGCAACATCCAGCCGCACAACGTCGCGGTGTCCGATCTGCTGACCTTCGTCACACCGACCCCGGCCCAGCGGATCGCACCCGACGTGGCGCTGCGGCACAGCCTGCGCTTCACCGGCAACGCGGTCGAGGTGACCGGCTACCTCGGGCTTCCCCTGCTGCTCGGGGTGGCCGCGGTCGCCATCCGGTTCCGCCGCGAGCCGCTGGTGGCGGTGTTCGCCCCGCTCGGCGCGGTGACGGCGCTGCTCTCCCTGGGCGGCCACCTGCACGTGGACGGACGGGTCACCGGCATCCGCCTGCCCTGGCTGCCGTTGGAGAACCTCCCGGTGATCAGCAGCGCGCTCCCGTCCCGGCTCGCGCTGTACCTGGCGATGTCCGTGGCGATCGTCCTCGCGGTGGGCCTGACCCGCGTCGCCGCGTCCACCCGGTTCCCGCGGCCGGTCACCCGGGCCGGGCTCGTGCTGCTCACCGCGGTGATGCTGGCGCCGCTCGTGCCGCGCAGCCACGTGGCGACACCGGCCGCCACGCCCGCCTTCTTCACCGGCGACGCCGTCCGCGCGGTTCCCGAGGGATCGACGGCGCTGGTGCTGCCCTACCCCTATCCGGCCCGCACCGAGGCGATGCTCTGGCAGGCCGAGGCGGGCTACCGGTTCCGGCTCCCGGGCTGCTACTGCACCGTCCCGGGCCCGGACGGGCGCGCCGTGTTCAACGCGTGGACCGACCCGCTCAACGCCGCGCTGGTCGCGGTCGAGCAGGGCCGGTCGGACGCGGCGGCCGCGCTGGCCGATCCCGCCGTGCAGGCCGCCTTCGACCGGCTCACGCCCGCCGCGGTGATCCTCGGCCCGAGCGCGAACCGGGACGAGCTCGCCCGGCTGGTGACCGGCCTGGCCGGCGCCGGGCCGGCGGACGTCGACGGGGTCCAGCTGTGGCTGACAGCGCCCTGATCACCACCTTGTGATCACCATTGGCGCCCCGGTATGTCCGGGATGTCCCATCAGTGCGACGCGCTGTGACCAGGTGTCCGGTGTTCGACACCCAAAGCGCGGGACAGGACCCGGACCCGGCTGTTGACTGCCGGTTAATCGCCGGTCGATAGCCTGCGGCGCAACGTTTCGGCGTCCGGTTCGGACGTGTCCGCTCCGGACAGTGTCGGGTACGGACGGTCGTTCTCCGGAGACAACTCGCGGCGTCCCCGGAAATCGCGTGGCCGCCGGCCACGCCGGGCGGGCGCCCGCCGTTGTTCGGCAACGAACAGTACGCGGAGGACGACGGACGGCGCGATTTCGGGTCGTCGCGGGCTCAGCAGACGCGATCGGACGCGGAAGGACGAGGGTTGCCCACGGAATCCAGGCTCGGCCGGTCGGGGCACGGCCAGTCGGGCGCAACGCTGACGACCCTGCAGCGGGCCACGGTCGTCGGCCTTGTGGCGCTCTCCGCCGCGGTGGCGGTCGGCCTCGGCCTGACCGCCCGCGACGACCCGCCGGGCACGGCCTGGCCACCGGAGCGGCAGGCGACGTCCTGCCACGACGTGAAGATCTTCACCGGCCAGGTGGGATCGCCCTACAACCGGTTCGCGCGGGTGCTGCGCACCCGGCTGCAGGCCGCGCCCGAGCACTGGGACGTCGAGGTCGTCCCGACCGGCGGCTCCGCGGAGAACATCTACCACCTGGAGGAACAGCAGTACCGGACGTGCTCGCTGGCGCTGGCCCAGCTCGGCACGACCGTGGACGCCGGGTCGGCGGTCAACCAGTTCTCGCCCCAGCGGGGCGGCCACCTCGTCGAGGGGCTGCGCACGCTCGGGCCCGCCCACGACGACCTCCTCCACGTGATCGTCCGCGCACCCGGGAGCAGCCCGCCCGGCACCGGCGCGGACGTGCGAACCTTCACCGACCTCTGCGACCGGGCCATCGCCGCCGGGCCGGCGGCCTCGGGCACCCGCCAGATCGGCACCGTGCTCCTCCGCGTCGGCCTGCCGGGCACGTGCACCCCCCGACTGGAGGACTCCTCCATCGACGACGGGCTGCGGCTGCTGGTCGCCGGTGCGGTGGACGCGGTCTTCTGGGCCGGCGGCGCCGGCACCGAGCGCATCCGGACCGAGCTCGCCAATGGCGTGAAACTCCAGGTCCTCGACCTGGCGCAGTTCCGCGACGCGATCGCGGCGGACTGGGAGAAGGTCTACCACCCACCTGGGCGGTACTTCCCCGGCACGGTCTTCCCACCCGGGCACCTCGGGCCACGGGACTACCCGGGGATGACCGACGTGGACACCGTCTCGCTGCCCAACGGCGTCCTGGCACACGAACAGGCCGACCCGGCGCTGGTCCGGCGGGCGACGGCCGACCTCTTCGGCGATCCGGCCGAGTACGAGCGGGCCCTGTGGGGCGACAACCCCGCCGGCCGCCACGTCCCGGACGCGCTGACCGTCTACGAAAGCCCGCTGTTCTGCTACGTCCCGCTGCATCCGGCCGCCGCCGAGTACTACCAGCTCGAGTTTCGCCGCGGGCCCGACTGTGGCCGGTAGCGGCGCGGCGGTGGCAGTGACGCCGACGGCGACGGCGACGGCGACCGTGCCGGCGGCGGCCCGGCTCCGGCCGCGCGGGGGTGGGCCGTGCTGAGCCCGCTGACCGACTCCGACCCCCGCGTCATCGGCCCCTACCGGCTGTACAACCGGATCGGCGCCGGCGGGATGGGCATCGTCTACCTCGGGTTCAGCCCCGACGACCAGCCGGTCGCGGTGAAGGTCCCGAACCCGCAGCACGCCACCGACCCGGAGTTCCGCGCCCGGTTCCGGGCGGAGGTGTCGGCGGCGCGGGGCGTGCTCGGCCCCACCGTCGCCCGCGTCATCAACGCCGAGGTGAACGGCCCGCAGCCGTGGCTGGCCACCGAGTACGTGCAGGGCCCGAGCCTGAACGCGGCGGTGAACGACGGCTGCCCGCTGGTCGACCGCCAGCTCGACGCGCTCGCCGTCGGGCTGGCCCAGGCGCTGGTCGCCATCCACCAGGCCGGCGTGGTGCACCGCGACCTCAAACCGGCGAACATCGTGATGTCCTGGTCCGGCCCGAAGGTCATCGACTTCGGGGTGGCCCGCTCCGCCGACTACAGCGGCTACACCCGGGCCGGCGAGGTCGTCGGCACCGTCGCCTGGATGGCGCCGGAGCAGATCAGCGGGCAGACCGCGGGGCCCGCGGCGGACGTCCACGCCTGGGCCCTCTGCGTCGGGTTCGCCGCGACCGGCCGCCGCCTCTTCCGCGGCGACACCCAGGAGATCGTGGCGCTACAGATCAGCTCAGCGCGGCCCGACCTGAGCGACATCCCCGAGCGCCTGCTCCGACCGGTGCTCGCCGCCCTGGACAAGTCACCGCACGACCGCCCCGACGCCCACGCCCTCCTCACAATGCTGACCGGAGACGGCCTGCGCGCGGAGCTGGCCGGCGAACGTCGGACAGCCAGCGAACGTCGGATGGCCGGCGCCGGCCCCGAGGCGGACGCCGACGCGACCCGGGCGACGGCCTCGATCGGGGCGGGCACGAATCCGCCCCCTGTCATCGCGCACGTTCCCGACCCCCGCGATCGCCCCGGCCCACCCGCCACTCCCACCTCATCCGGTTCCGCGGCGCCAGCCGGCTCCCCCAGCCAGCCCGGCTCCGACTGGCAGCGGGATCCTGTCGAACGACCGAGCTCCGCGACGCTGCCGGTGCGGTTCCTTCTGCTGCTGCTGGCCGCGGTGGGCCTGGCGGGCGCCGCCCTGCTCGGGGCCGCCGCGGCCGGTGTCGCGGCCGGCGTCACCGGGCCGGTCGGCGCGGGCGCAGTCGCCGCGGCCTGCGCCCACGCGCTCGCCCCGGCCCGCGGACGGCGCGCCCTCACCACGGTTCTCGCGGCCGCCGTCGGCGCGGCGGGCGGTCTCGTGCTCGCCCGGCTCGCCGGCTTCGGCGCACCGCTACCCGTCCTGACCGAAATCGCGACGGCCTGCCTGCTGGCGAGCGCCGTAGCAGTCGTGATGGCGGGCCCGCCCGGCACCCCACACGAGATGCCCTCGCCTCCAGGCGACCGACCGAGCATCGAGGGTCCGTCTGAAACCGCGGTTCCTGAACCGGAGCGGCGGCCGAGGTAGCTACCGATCAGGAAGTCCTGTCTCCCGGACTGCGTCCCTGATGGCTGTCTCCGACTCGCCACTCGACGAACACCTCGCCGAGGTACTCCTTGGTCTGGTCGGTCAGATAGCCCCGGACGTCCTCACCGAGTGGCCTCAGCGCGTGTGTGAGAACTTCCGGATGCAGCCCGGGTGCCGGGCAGATGAATACGACCAGGATGCGCAGGGCACGAAGAAGATTTTCATTGGTCAGACTCAACGGCGGCACGGCGTTCTTCAGCGCCTCGAATCTCCGGCCAGAGATCCCGGGTCAGTGGGCCTTTCCGCGTAACGGCCGACTACCTAGGGTCGTCATTTGGCGCGGATGTCGGCTCGCGTGCCGGACGGGCGTGGAGTGCTGGCTGTCTGGGGGCGTCGGTGGCCTGCTGGGCTCGTCCGATCCGGCTGTTTGGGTACGGAGAGCGAAGCTGGCACGGTGCTCGGTGGGGGTTATGTCGCGGAGACGCTTGAAGGCGACGCTGAGCGCGAACGCGTTGGCGTAGCCGACCTTTCTGGCGATCGAGGCGACAGTGGCTTCGGTTTCGCGCAGGAGGTCGGCGGCCAAGGCGATGCGCCAACCGATCAGATAACCCATCGGGGGTTCGCCCATCTCGGCAGTGAAGCGGCGGGCCAGGATGGCGCGGGAGACTCCGGTCTTGGCCGCGAGCTCCGCGACCGTCCAGGGGTGGGCCGGGTTCTCGTGCATGAGGCGGAGGGCGAAGGCCACGACGGAGTCGCCCGTGGCGCGGTACCACGTTGCGTGGTTGTTCTGCGGGTGGTCAAACCAGGCGCGCAAGGTCGAGACGAGGACGAGATCCAGTAGGCGGTCCAGGACGGCCTGCTGCCCGGGCTTGTCCAAGGCGGTTTCCCGGGCCGCGACCTCCAGCATCGGCTGGTCGCGCGCCGCCTCCTGGATCACCAGGAGGCGGGGCAGCGCGTCGAGCAGGCGTTCGCTGATGCCGCCCGTGCCCTCGTAGGCGCCGCTGAGAAGCAGGGCGGAGCCTTTTTCGGTGACGCCGCAGGTCCGCGGGCCCAGCCCGATGCTCTCACGCACGCGGGCGCGGGCTGTGTGGGCACAGTAGTCCGCACTGGTGATCACCCGCTGTGGTGAGGCGGCGGACGGGTCGTCGGTCACCGTGTAGGGCTCGGGGCCGCTGATGACAGCGATATCCCCCGGTCCGATCGCCACCGGGTCGTTGCCGGCGGAGACGAGCCACGCCCGGCCGTGCAGCATGGTGACCAGGCTCAGTTGGGCACCGCTCGTGTAGCGCAGGGACCAGCCCGCAGTCATGACGGTCCGGGTGATCAGGGCCCCCCGTGCCCGCACCCCGTCCAAGAGACCTGTCAGCGTGTCCACCCGGCCAAATATAGACGCACAGAAATCGAAACGAGCGTCGGAGACATGGTTCGGATCTCGAGCGCAGGCTTGACTGGCCGCATGACTGAGCATCCGATTCTGGTCACCGGCGGCACCGGCAAATCCGGCAGCCGAGTCGTATCCCTGCTCAAGGACAAGGGCGTTCGGGTTCGTGTGGGGTCGAGGTCAGGCGAGCCGCCCTTCGACTGGACCGACCGCAACACCTGGGACGCCGCGCTGGAATCGGTGGAGAAGGTGTACGTCGTCCCGTTCGACGGTGAGTTGCTGACGCGTCCGTTCGTCCAACGGTGCCAGGAACTCGGGGTCAAGCGGGTCGTGCTGCTGTCCGGGCGCGGGGTGGACGTTCTCGGATACGCGGGCGAGAACAATGCCGCGGGCAAGACGCACATCGACGGTGAGGACGCCGTCCGCGCCTGCCGTCTGGAATGGACGATCCTGCGGCCTGCCTGGTTCGCGCAGAACTTCAGCGAGGGCTTCTTCCTGGACGCGGTGCGTTCCGGCGAGTTGCGCCTGCCTGCCGGCTACGGCGCGGCGAGCTTCATCGACGCTGAGGACATCGCCGCGGTCGCGGTCGCAGCTCTCATCGAGAACGGCCACGCCGGCCGGATCTACGAGCTGTCCGGCCCCCGCGCGGTGACGATCGCCGAGGCAGCGGCCACGATCTCACAAGCCACCGGCCGCACGGTCCGCTACGTGCCCATGTCACCGGAAGACTTCGTCGCCGAACTCGTCGCGCAAGGTTGGCCCCAGCCCGACGCCGAGGACTACGCCGACGCAGTCAGCCCGATCCGACGCGGTATGGACAGCCACATCTCCGACGGCGTGCAACGCGCACTGGGCCGCCCGCCCCGCGACTTCAGCGATTTCGTGAGAACCGCCGCGGCTGCCGACGCCTGGCCGAGCTGACTCCCCGTCGACACACCACATTCGGCCCCGCACTGGGCCGGATACTCAACCATCCCGCCGGTGGTTCTCGTCACCCGCCGACGGTGAAAGCCTGGCTCAACACCGTCGGCGGCAGCAGCGGTGTCTCCTGGACCGCCCAGGGCGAGATCGCCGCCGAGGTCGGCGTGCCCGGTTCCATGGTCACCTTCGCCGACATCGACGGCGACCTCCGGGACGACTACCTGATCGCCAACGACAGCGGGCGGATCTGGGCCTGGCTGAACCGGCGCGGCTCCGGCGGCGCGGCCTGGGCCGCCCAGGGCGAGATCGCCACCGGCGTCGGGGTGGCCCGCGACCAGGTCAACCTCGCCGACTACAACGGCGACCGCCGCGACGACTACCTCACCGTCGACAACGCCGGCGTGGTGAACGCCTGGACCAACAACGGCCTGACCCGCAAGGGATGAGCACGCGGGTCCGCGGGCCGGCCGGCATGCCGTGTGGCCTCGTGGGTACGGTGCCGGGATGCCGGCTACCTATCGCGAGTACCAGCCGCCGGTCGGTCTGCGGCCGGTGGTGGCCTGCACGTGGGAGCACGAGTCGGACGAGGACCACACCCAGCTGGTGGTGCCCGACGGTTGCATCGACCTGATCTGGTTGTCCGGACGGGAGCTGGTGATCGTCGGCGCCGACACGGGTCCTCGCGGGGTGAGCCTGCCGGGGCACGCCCGGTCGTCGGGCATCCGCCTGCGCTGCTCCGCGGCCGGCGCGGTTGTGGGGGTGCCGGCGTCGGAGCTGCGCGACCGGCAGGTCGACGCGGCGTCCGTGTGGGGTGAGCAGGCCGTGGGACTACAGCAGGCCCTCCTCGTCGCCGCACCCGCGCGGCGGCTGGAGCTGCTGGCCGACGCGGTCGACCGACGCGGCGCACGACCGGACGTGCTGGTGGCCGCGGCCGCGCGCGGGCTCGCCGTGCCCGGGGCCCGCGTGGCGGATGTCGCCGCCGAACTCGGGGTCAGTGAGCGTCAGTTCCACCGCCGCACCCTCGCCGCCGTGGGCTACGGGCCCAAGATGCTCGCCCGGGTCGCCCGGCTGCGCCGTCTGGTGGGGCTCCGCGACGATTCGCTGTCGTCCCGCGCGTTGCGGGCCGGCTACGCGAGCCAGGCGCACATGAACGACGAGGTACGTCGGCTGACGGGCAGCACACCGGTCCGATTTCTGAAAGACGCCGCGCTGAGCGCTGCCTAGCGTGGCGGCCATGCCTGTTGACGTCGAGTCCGCCGAGCGGTTCATGCTGGCCAACGCCCGCCTGCTGGATCGTCACCTGCTGGCCGTGCTGCTGCACGACGCTCCCGTGACGCCCGTCCTCGACGCGTTGCGTGCCTACCGAAACCCCGACGGCGGCTTCGGTCACGCGCTCGAGCCCGACGTCCGCGCCCCCGGCAGCGAACCGGCCGCCACGCTGCACGCGCTGGAGGTGATCACCGCGCTCGGTGAGCTCGCCCATCCGATGGTCGCCGAGGCCGCCGCCTGGATCGCGACCATCGCGGATCCAGATGGTGGCGTTCCGTTCGTCCTGCCCGCCGCCGCGGCGTATCCACACGCGCCCTGGATGGTGCCCACCGAGGGCGGGTCGCAGCTCACGTTCGGGATCGCGGGTGCGCTGTGGCAGGCGGGTTCCCACGAACCCTGGCTGCGGCGCGCGACCGAGTGGTGCTGGGCGACGTTGAAGAGCCCGGACGAGCTGAGCGGCTACCTGCTGAAGTTCGCCCTCGGCTTTCTCGACCAGGTTCCCGAGCCGGCCCGCGCCGCCGCGGTGATCGAGGATCTGCGCCCCCGGATCGAGCCTGACGGCTCCATCTCTGTTCCCGGCGGAACCGAGAACGAGCGGATCACCCCTCTCGCCCTGTCGCCGAAGCCAGGCGGGCGCAGCCGTGCTCTCTTCACGGACGACCAGATCCAGGCTGATCTCGACCTCCTGGAAAAGGGACAGCGCGACGACGGCGGCTGGACGTTCGACTGGCTCGGCTGGTCACCGGGACAGTCCGTCGAGTGGCGCGGTCTCGTCACGCTGCAAGCGCTGGAGATGCTCACCGCGCACGGCCGGATCACGCTGCCCCGCGCCGTCTGACAGCTGAGCGGCAGGCCACGCCACACAGGTCACCCCGACTCGCTCGACGTGATGACTGTATCAATCTATCGTTGATGCATGCTTTATCCCACTCCGGCCCTCGGGCCCGCCGACGATCAGGTGCTCGGCGAGATCGACGGCCTGCGGGATGCGCTGCGGCACCAGATCCAGACCACATCGCCGAAACGGACTGACGGGCTCCGGAAGTTCCTGACCGCCGACGCCGTCGCGGCCTCGAACTCCATCGAGGGTTTCAAGGTGTCCACGATCGACGTCCAGGATCTGATGACCGGCGAGCGGGATGTCGAAGTCTCGGACGAGAACCGCGAGGAGACTCTCGCCTATCAGCGGATGATGACGTATATCCAGACGCTCCACGACGCCGAGGACTTCAGCTACAGCAGAGGGCTGCTCAACGCGCTGCACTGGATGCTGCAGGGTCACCGGCACACCGTGCGCAAGCCGGCCGGGCAGTGGCGCCGGGGCCCGGTCTACGTCACCGACGCCCGCGACCCCAGCATCGCGGCCTATACAGCCCCGGGCGCCGAGGGCGTCCCCGCGCTGATGGACGAGCTCATCGGCTGGCTCAACGCCGCCGACGGCGCCCATCCGCTGGTACGGGCAGCAATGGCTCACCTGCACCTGGTGTCCATCCACCCCTGGGCTGACGGGAACGGCCGGATGTCCCGTTCGCTGCAGACGCTCATGATCGCCCGCGAAGGTGTCCTGGCCCCGGAGTTCTCGTCCGTCGAGGCGTGGCTCGGCCGGCCCGGTAACACCTGGGAGTACTACCGCGAACTCAGCGACCGGGGCGCGACGTACCTTCCCGACCAGGACGTCTCCAGCTGGATCCGGTTCAGTCTGACCGCCTACCACCAGCAGGCCCAGACCGTTCAGGGCCGGCTCGACCGCTCCGGGCGGGTATGGGGGGCGCTCGCGGAATTCACCGAGAGCACCGGTCTGGACGAGCGTGTGGTGAGTGCCCTGCACGATGTGGCCATGGCCGGGCGGGTCCGCCGCTCACGCTACGAGCAGGCCGAGGGCCTGAGCCTGCAGCAGGCGCAACGCGACCTGCGCGACCTCACGACCGCCCAGGTCCTGGAACCGGTCGGCCGAACCCGGGCCCGCTATTACCGGGCGGGCTCCCGCTTCCCTCAGTCGGCGCTTGACATCGCGGGCACGCCCATGACGTTGCGAAATCCGTACACCAGCTGACGAGCGATCCGCGGGCCGGCCGTGGCCACCCGCCGGCCGTGGCGACCGGCCGCTGTGGTCCGCCGGCACGGTGTCAAGGCCGCGAGATGTCTACGATGTGTCCTCGCGTCCCGGTCCGGGCGCCGGCCTGAGATGCTGACTCCGGGCGATGGGTGCGGCCGAGGGGGTCAGGTGGCGGTCGGTCCGGATGGCGCACGGGTCGTGGCCGGTCGTTACCGGCTGGTGGCACGGCTCGGAGCCGGTGCGATGGGAACCGTCTGGCGCGCCTTCGACCAGGTCCTGGAGACCGAGGCGGCGCTCAAGGAGATCGAGTTCGCCGGTGGCGTGCCCGACTACGAGCGCGCCGAACGGGTCGAGCGGGCGCTGCGCGAGGCGCGGCACGCCGCCAAGCTGCGCGGCCACCCGCATGTGGTGACCATCCTGGACGTCGTCCTCGAGGACGGCCTGCCGTGGATCGTGATGGAGCTCGTCCCGTCCCGGTCGCTGTTCGAGGTGGTGCGCGACGACGGGCCGATGCCGGTGCCGGAGGTCGCCCGGATCGGCGTCGCGATGATCGACGCGCTGCTCGCCGCCCGCGCCCAGGGAATCGTGCACCGGGACGTGAAACCGTCCAACGTTCTGATCGGCACGGACGGACGCGTGGTGCTCACCGACTTCGGAATCGCCACCGGCGACGGCGATCCGACTCTCACCGTGACCGGAGTACTCGGCACCCCGCTGTACATGGCGCCCGAGCGGCTGAACAACGCTCCGGCCACCTTCGAGGCCGACATGTTCAGTCTCGGGGGGACGCTGTACTTCGCCGTCGAGGGCCGCCCGCCGTTCGAGCGGGAGAGTTTCGGCGCGATGCTCGCCTCGGTGCTGCTGCACCCGCCGACGCCGATGCGGCTCGCCGGTCCGCTGGCGGACGTCCTGACCGGACTGCTGGAGAAGGAGCCGGAGCGACGGCTGCCGGCCGGAGCCGCCCGGTCGATGCTCGACACACTGATCAGGAGCGGGCTGGCCGCGGGCGGCGGTGGTGGCGGCGGAGGCGGAGGCGGCTCGCCCGCCGGCAGCGCGACCGCGACCGGTACCGCCGTCCTCGGGAACCGGGGCGGCCGTCCGGTCGTGCGCGCGGACGGGCTGGGCTGGCAGGCCCGCGCGGGCGATGCGGGCGGCCAGGGCGGCGTCGGATCCTGGCGGGTGCCGGGCACGCTGGAGGGCGAGCCGGAGTTCGGCAGCGGTCAGTTCCGACCGACCGGCCCGGCCGGGGAAGTGCCCCGCGTCGATCCCGAGGCCCCGACGACCCTCGCCGGCCTTCCGCCCGTCCATCCCGGCGGACCCGCCGCCTCCGAGACCGACTGGCACGACGGGAACGACGAGGCGGCGGGCCACGATGACGCAGCGGGCCACGGCGACGCGGACGGGCCGGTCGGCGCGCCGCCGCCGCCGGCCGGGGTCTCCGTCGTCGAGCAGGACGGCGCGCTGCTGATCACCTGGGAGCCCTCGCCGGGCGCCGAGACCTACCGGGTGATCCGGGTCGTCCCGGATCACTCCTCCGACGGCGGGCGGCGGGAGCGCAGTCTCGGCAACACCACCGCGACCGAGCTGTTCGACGCCGGGGTACCCAAGGGTGTCCAGGTGTGGCACGAGGTCGTCGCGATCGGGCCGAGCGCCGGCGGCGGTGCCCGGTCGGCGCCCGCCCGAAGCGCCGCCCGGGTGGTGCTGCCGCCGGTGACCGCGCTGCGCGCCGACATGACGGACGACGCCGTCGCGCTGTCCTGGCGTCCCGTGCCCGGCCGCGACGAGGTGATCATCGAGCGGACGCACGACGAGACGTCCTCGATGCGCGGGGCGATGCGCCGGTACCGCGGCTTCGGCGGGGCCTTCGTCGACAGCGACGTACAGGCGGGCGCGGTCTACCGCTACCGCGTGTGGGTGGCGGCGGGCGAGGAGTCGGACGGGCTGCGCCCGTCGGCCTGCGCCGAGGTCACCGCCCGCGTGATCGCCAGGCCGCGCGCCGTCGTCGACCTCGAAGCGCGCGAGACTCTCGGCGGCACCGTGCTGCGCTGGACGACCGTGCCCGGATCGGTGGTCCGCGTGTACGCGACCCAGGCTCCCGAGCAGGCGGGCCTGGCCGGGACCGGCCCGTTCGGGCCGGTGGACCGCGAGGTCGGCCTCGGTTCCCTGGAGGGCCGGGCCCGCCTCGTCGGCGAGAGCCGGCGGGGCCGGCTGGTCGACCGCGACGGCACCGGCACCGGCACCGGCACCGGCACCGTGGTCTACACCCCGGTGAGCATCGCGGAGAACCGGGCGGTGATCGGCGCCGCCGTCACCCACACCGCCCCGTGAGCTGTCGGGGCGCGATGCGAGCATGGCCGCCGTGAACATCTCCACCTCCGAGATCGACGCCCGCGAGAACGACAGCGCCGAGCACGGCGAGCAGGGCAGCGACAGCGACAGGATCGACAGCGACGGCCTTGGCAGCCATGGCCTTGGCAGCCATGGCCTTGGCGGCGACGAGCCCTCGACCGACGAGCAGGGCACCCGGCCCGCGTACGGGTACACCGAGATCGACTCCGCCGGCGCCCGCGCCGCGAACCGGCACTACTGGGATTCCGAAGCCCCCTCCTACTACGCCGAGCACGGCGACTTCCTGGGCGACGTCGACTTCTGCTGGAGCCCGGAGGGGCTGCGCGAGTCCGAGGCGCGGCTGCTCGGGGACGTGGCCGGCCGGGTGGTCCTGGAGGTCGGCTGCGGCGGGGCGCAGTGCTCGCGGTGGCTGGCCGGGCAGGGCGCGACCGTCGTCGCCACCGACCTGTCGGCGGGCCAGCTCGCGCAGGCGCGCGCGCTGAACGACCGCACCGGAGTGTCGGTTCCGCTGTTCCAGGCCGACGCGATCACGCTGCCGGTGCGCTCGGAGAGCGTCGACATCGCCTGTTCGGCGTTCGGCGCCGTCCCGTTCGTCACCGACAGCGCGGCACTGATGCGGGAGGTCGCCCGGGCCCTGCGGCCCGGGGGCCGCTGGGTCTTCTCGACCACCCACCCCTTCGTGTGGTGCCTGCCGGACGCCCCCGACGCCAACGGGCTAGTCGTCTTCCACAGTTACTTCGACCGCCGGGCGTACACGGAGCACTCCGAGACCGGCGAGCCGACCTACATAGAGGCACACCGGACGATGGGCGACCGCGTACGCGAGATCATCGCTGCCGGCCTGGTACTACTCGACGTCATCGAGCCGGAATGGCCTGAGGGTCACAACCGGGTGTGGGGCCAGTGGGGACCCCTTCGGGGGCAGTTCGTTCCGTCGACGTCGATCTTCGTCACGGCCAAGCCGGGCTGACGGCGACCGACCTTCGGGCCATCCGTGGTCTCGCTCACCGCGACCGCCGGCGGTCGACCCGCGAGATCCCGCCTACGGTGGGAACAGGTCGACGCGACGCCCCACTGCACGGGCGCCGGGAGGTGATCGCCATGCGTGATACGCCAAAAAGCCAGTCGGCCCAGTACTTGCGGGCCTCGATGTACGAGGTGCTCGGGATCGCACCCACGGCTTCGGACGAGGAGGTCCATGCCGCCTATCGGCGCGTGGTGAAACGCGCCCATCCGGACGCCGGCGGATCCCAACGCGCGTTCCTCCGGGTGAACGCGGCGTACCGGGTGTTGAGCGACCCCGGTATGCGGCGAGCCCACGATCTGTGGCTCGCCCATCTGCTCGACGCATATGACCAGCCGGGACGCTCCGGCGGCGCGCGCCCGCCCGGCGGGCGGGCCGCGCCCGGCGGGCGGGCCGCGCCCGGCGGGCGCCACCCCGCCGACGGGCGTCCCGGATCCGACGGACGAACGAACCCGGGCGGGCGCACGTCGCCCGGCGGGCAGGCGGACAACCCCGGACGGGGGGCTTCCGGCAATCGGGGCACCTCGGATGACCCGGCATCCCCCTCGGGGGGTGCCGCCCCGGGCCGGCGGGGAGCGTCCGGCCGGGCCTCCGATCAGAGGGGGCCCGGCAAGGGCACGGACTCCGCCAGCGGATGGGGCGAGGCCGGTGGCTGGGCCGCCACCGGTGGCTGGGGCGATGCCACTGCCGCTCCCCTACCCGAGGATGGCCGGGCGTCCGGCGGGCGGGGCAACCCGGACCGGCGGGCGCATCCGGGGCCGCGCGGGGCGTCCGGCGGGCGGCGACGCTCGCGCCGGCGCCCACCAGCCGACGCCGCCGAGTGGGTCGTGGGGCCCGACCAGGCCATGACACCGGACGGCGGCCCAGCCGGGCCGCCCCCGCACGAGGCGCCCGGCGGGGCCGAGACCTGGGCCACCTGGCCGGACGAGGACTACCCCACGCGGGGTCCCGGCCGGCGGGCACGGCGCAGGTACCTGGTCTCGATGGCGCTGTGCCTGGCCCTGTTCGTGCTGGCGGGCGCGGTGGTGCGGCTCTACTCCGTCCCGGTGGCGATGGGCATGATGCTGGCCTCGATGGTGATCCCGCCGGTGGCGGTCCTCGCGGTCAACGCCGCACGCCGCCGCTGACACGATTCCCCGTCAGCGGCCGCTCACCGGCTCGGGAGCCGAGTCCGGCGCGGAGTCGGGCGCCGGACTCGGCTCCTGCCTCCGTGCCGGACTCGGCTCGACTGCCTCCGTGCCGGGCTCGGCTCGACGCTCGTCTCCGGAAGCCGGGTGCGGCTCGCCCACGCCGACCGGGAGGACATCACCGGTCTCCAGCAGGGTCTTCAGGCTGGAGACCAGCGGTGGCCAGCCCTCCCCGATCCAACCTCGTGCTCTCACCCCATGCCCCCGCCCGCACTCCCGCCCTGGACTCCCACATCGGCACCCCTCGTCGGACGGTGCCGAAATCGCAGGTGTTATCGGCATGGTTCGGGGAATCCCTGCAACAGGTCGACGAACGGACAATGCGACCCCATGCAGGAGAACACCCGGGAACGAGCCGAAGGAGAGGGCGATGAGGTTGCTGCCAAGGATTCGCCGCGAGGCCCGACGCGACGTCAACAAGGCCGACCGTGCGGGAGCCCGCGGGCTTCGGCGGCTCCGCCGGCGCTCGCGCAGCCACGGGACGACCACCACCAGCTATTGATCGGCCGCCCCGGAACAGAAATACGCAATAACAGGGTGGGGGGGGGCCCCCCGCCGCCCG